>JAYTJI010000297.1:0-11820 GCA_043731245.1 Methylococcaceae bacterium
GCCGAGCGGGCAATGGCAGCGGAAGATTATGTGCTCGCCCGGCAACTGGCGGAACAAGCACAGGTTGACGCCCAATTAGCCGCAGCGACGGCGCGTTCAGTCAAGGCGCAAAAAGCAGCGAGCGCATTGCAAGAAGGTAATCGCGTGCTACGTAAAGAAATCGACCGTAACGCCCAATAATTATCACTGGAGTTCATCATGCATATAAATAAAAGCTTTCCTATGACACTGATCGCTATCGCGATTATTTCCGGCTGTAGTTCCATGCCTAATCAATACCTCACAGAAGTACATAGCAGTTACAACAATGCGCGTACTAACGCCGAGGTCACCAATCTGGCGGCACTTGAATTGAAAGACGCTGGCGACTCTCTAAACAAAGCGGATAAAGCCTTTAGCGAAAATGAAGATGAAGAAACCGTCAATCATTTGGCTTATCTGGCTAAGCAACAAGTGGGCATCGCGCAGGAAACTGCCAAGCGAAAAACGGCTGAACTGGCGGTCACCAACTCCGCCACCAAACGCACCCAAGTCCAGCTTGATGCAAGAACGGCTGAGGCTGATGCCGCCAAACAGCAGATATTGCAACTCAAGGCGTTGAATGCCCAAAAAACCGAACGCGGCATGATGATCACACTAGGTGACGTATTGTTCAGCACCGATAAGGCGCAGCTTAATTCTGGCGGTATGCGCAACGTTCAAAAGCTGGCAGAATTTCTCGCGCAATACCCGCAATATAGGGTGTCGGTTGAAGGCCACACTGACAGCCGGGGTAGTGACGAGCACAATCAGGATCTCTCTGAGCGGCGTGCCGATGCCGTGCGGATGGCTTTGATGGGGATGGCGGTCAGTAGCGACCGTGTCGACTCGAGCGGTTATGGTGAGGGTTTTCCAGTTGCCAGCAACGATAATGCCGGGAATATGCAATTGAATCGTCGTGTGGAAATTATCCTATCCGACGAAAACGGCAATATAACTCCACGTTAGTATTTGTTTATCTTCGCTGGCTAACGGATGGAATGGATCGAGAGCGGGCAGGGCTTGATTCAGTCCATCCCAAATCCCGTCCCCACGGTTATAAGTATCAATACATAGGTTGTCTTTCGTGAAGGCTGCGTTCAAGATAACACCGATCGCAGACTTATGTTCGATAACATACTGACCATGTCCAATCTTGCCGTTAAGCCATTTTCTCGCTTAAGGGAGAATCCCATAAATTTCTATTAACCCCTCAGTCATTTTATGAAAATCAACTCTTACGCAGTACAAAGCGCCACAACGCCGCTCGTGCCCTTCAACATTCAACGCCGTGATCCCGGCGAGCACGACATACAAATAGAGATTCTCTATTGCGGCATCTGTCACTCGGACGTGCATACGGTTCGCAACGAATGGCACGGCACCACCTATCCTTGCGTACCCGGCCACGAAATCATTGGACGTGTATCCAAAGTCGGCGCGGACGTCAAGAATTTTAAAGAAGGCGACATCGCCGGCGTCGGTTGCATGGTGGATTCCTGTCACACTTGTGAAAATTGTCAGGACGATCTTGAACAATTCTGCGTAAAAGGCCCGATATTTACTTACAACTCCCCGGATAAACACACCGGTGGCCTAACCTATGGCGGATACTCAGAGAGCATTGTCGTGGATGAGGCCTTTGTTCTGCACATCCCGAAGAATCTGCATCTGGCAGGCACTGCGCCGCTGCTTTGCGCCGGCATCACCACATATTCCCCTTTGCGGTACAACAAAGTAAGTAAGGGCCAGAAAGTTGGCATCGTGGGTCTCGGCGGACTCGGACACATGGGGGTGAAGTTGGCGAAGGCTTTTGGTGCGCATGTCGTTGTCTTTACACACTCGCCTGACAAAGTTAAGGATGCCTTGCGGCTCGGTGCAGATGAAGTCGTAAATTCCAACAACGAAGAGGAGATGAAGAAACACCTTAACAGTTTCCATTTCATCCTCGATACGGTGGCCGCGCAACATGACATCAATGCCTACCTCGTGCTCTTGAAACGCGACGGTAACCTCACTCAAGTTGGCGTGCCTCCGGAACCGCTTGCTGTTCAGGTCAGCAGCCTCATCTTTGGCCGACGCAATTTCAGTGGCTCCCTTATTGGCGGCATCAAAGAAACTCAGGAGATGCTGGATTTCTGCGGTGAGCATAATATTACCTCTGACATCGAACTCATTCCCATCCAGGAAATAAATGAAGCCTATGATCGTCTGGTAAAAAACGATGTGAAATATCGCTTTGTTATTGATATGGCTTCGTTAAAAGAGGGGTTATGAAGGAGGGTGAGAGGCATTCGGCAATGCCGCAGCGCCTTTAACAACAGGTAGTATCGGCGTTTCAAACATTGGTATTTCAATAGATCGGAGAAAAAAATGCACTGCCGCAATAGCACTGAACGTTATGCACCACTGTCAATTGGACTCCACTGGCTAATGTTGCTTTTGCTCATAGCAGTATACGCCTGCATTGAACTGCGCGGGTTTTTTCCAAAGGGCAGCGATCCTCGTGAAGCCTTGAAAACCTGGCACTATATGCTGGGCCTGTCTGTTTTTGTTTTGGTCTGGCTACGGTTGTTGTCCAACATGATAGGGCATTTCCCTCACATTGAACCGGAACCGCTAAGATGGCAGAAGCTGTCAGCCAGGCTGATGCATGTCGCGCTCTATGCTCTGATGATCTTTATGCCTCTGGCCGGATGGCTAATGCTGAGTGCAGAAGGAAAGCCGATACCGTTCTTTGGTCTGCAACTGCCAGCGCTTATCAACGAAAGTAAGAATGCGGCGGAGTTAATCAAGGAGATACATGTAACTGCGGGCACGGTGGGTTACTTCCTTATCGGTTTACATGCGCTTGCTGCGTTGTTCCATCACTATGTGATACGGGATAACACACTTCTGCGAATGCTGCCAACAACCCAGATAAGAACGAGACCGACCCTTGCAAAGGCGCAACTTACGGTGACTGACAATACACCTGTCGTTGGCTCCAGCGCTATTGAAGTCAGTAACAAGGAAGAGCCAATAAATGAACACGAACCCATCCCCGGCCTAAGTACGGCAATGGCGGCAGAACGGCTGAAGTCGGACGGGTACAACGAACTGCCAAGGCAAGACCAGCGCGGATTTCTGCGCATCCTAATAGAAGTTTTGCGCCAACCTATGTTCGCGCTGCTAATTGGTGGTGGTATCGTCTATATGCTACTGGGCGACCGCATAGAAGCATTTCTTCTGCTTATGTTCGCCGGTCTTTCAGTTACGATCACCATTGTGCAAGAGACCCGTAGCGAAAAGGTACTGGAGGCGCTACGAAATCTGGCGAGTCCACGGGCACTGGTAATCCGTGACGGCAAGAGAATTCTCATTGCCGGAAGGGAGGTGGTGCGCGATGACCTGATGGTTATTTCCGAAGGTGATCGGGTAGCAGCAGATGCAACGCTGGTGTGGTCGCAAGACTTATTGCTCGATGAATCACTGCTCACCGGCGAAGCCGTTCCTGTAAGAAAATTAGCCCAGGATTCCGCCGCAAAGACTGGTGATCAAGGTGTCATACCGGGGCCAGGAGGTGAAGACTTGCCCTATATCTTTGCCGGAACCCTGGTGGTGCGCGGAACCGGGAAAGCACTGGTACATGCGACCGGCATCCAGAGTGAAATGGGCAAAATCGGACGTGCCCTGGGCAGCATCGAAACCGAACAACCTCGCTTGCAACGTCAGATTCAATCCTTTGTGCGTGCCTTCGCCATCATCGGTGCGCTCCTGGGCGGGCTAGCGGTGCTACTCTTTGGACTCCTGCGCGGTTCGTGGCTTGATGCCATGCTGGGCGGTATCGCACTCGGAATGTCTCTGTTACCGGAAGAGTTCCCTCTGGTTTTAGCCGTGTTTATGGCGATGGGCGCGTGGCGTATTTCGCAGGCACGCGTGCTCACCCGCCGCGCTTCGGCGATTGAAGCGCTAGGCGCTACCACTGTGTTATGCACCGATAAGACCGGCACTCTCACCGAAAATCGTATGTCAATTGTCTCTATACTCAGCGAAGACGCAAGTTGGGATCAAGAAGGAAAGACTGCACTATCAGACAAAATGCGGGGAACCCTGGAAGTTGCCCTGTTCGCTTGTCCGCAGGAACCCACCGACCCGATGGATATGGCCGTACACGCACTCGCAGAAACTCAGATCGGTCCCAGCAAAGCCAGCTTCGCAAGCGCTAAGCTGATTCGCGCTTATGGTCTCAGGCCGGATTTGTTTGCGGTAGCGAACATACTGTCCAGCGCTGGCGATGGCAACGGCACGGCTTATGCCAAGGGCTCTCTCGAAGCAATAACGGAGCTATGCCAGTTCTCAGCAGACCGTCTGGCGATTATCCGTAAACAGGTCGATGCACTTGCGCTTGATGGTGTTCGTGTACTCGGCGTTGCCAAGGCAGACAATATCAATGTGTCGCAGGAACAAAATCTGCCTGAATCACCGCGCGGCCTGAGCTTTGACTATGTGGGACTCATCGGCTTTGCCGATCCATTACGTGCCAATGTGCCTGCGGCCATTGCCGAATGCCGCGCCGCAGGCATCAGGGTTGTGATGATAACCGGAGATTATCCGGCAACGGCCCGCGCCATTGGACTCCAGGCTGGGCTTGATTCGACAGAGGTGCTAAGCGGTGATGACATTGAAGCCATGGCCGACGATATGCTCGCCACGCGCGTGAAATCGACATCGATATTCGCTCGCATCCGTCCCAATCAAAAACTGCGCATTGTCCAGAGTTTGAAGGCAAACGGCGATATTGTCGCCATGACCGGCGATGGCGTAAACGATGCCCCTGCAATCAAGGCCGCTCATATCGGCATTGCCATGGGCGGGCGCGGTACCGACGTCGCACGCGAAGCTTCCGCAATCGTGCTGCTCGACGATGATTTTGGCTCCATAGTAAAAACAATCCGCTTGGGGCGGCGCATCTACGACAATCTGCGCAAGGCGATTGAGTACATTGTCGCCGTGCATATTCCGATAGCCGGACTTGCGCTTCTGCCACTGTTGCTGGGGCTGCCGCTGATACTCACGCCGATTCATATTGCCTTTCTGGAAATGGTTATTGATCCGGCGTGTTCTGTGGTGTTTGAAGCCGAGGAGGAGGAAGACGATGTGATGCAACGTCCTCCGCGCGATCCTGAAAGTCCGTTGCTTCTGCCAAAGCGAATACTCTGGGCGGCTCTTCAAGGTCTGGTTGCTCTTGCGATCCTGGCAGGGGTTTTGATCAGCGCCGCGCGTATGGGAATGCCTGAGCCGGATTTGCGAGCGCTGGTCTTCACGTCGCTGGTTCTGATAAACATGGGGCTGATTTTGGTCAACCGCTCGTTCAAATCGTCTCTGGTTCGCGCGTTTCTGCGGCCCAATCGTTCACTCTGGATTTTGCTGGGCAGCGTCAGCGCATTCCTTGTAATAGCGGTTTTTTGGCCACCGGCGCAATCGCTTTTTCATTTTGGCCGATTGCATGGGGATGATCTTATTGTATGCGGGGTCGCTGGCTTCTTTAGCTTACTGCTATTGGAAGCGATCAAGTCACTATGGTTTCGAAATGGAAGCGAAAACGGCAAGGCAGGATTGCCGCAGCAGACTTGATTGCGGTCTTGCAATGTCAGGCTCAGCTTTTATACCCATCTGATAATAACGTCATCTGGCGTAAAGCATTTCACCAATTTTTGAGACTTCTTCAATGGCGGAGCCGAGAGGAATTCTTAAAAGCACTTTCCGCTCAAGGGTTATTGTTGCTAGTTGCTTCACAATCGTTTGGGGTCAAAATGTACAAGTCGAAAACCTTGTTGCTGCAAATTGCTTACAATTTCGTCGAGATACTGATAGGTGGCTGGACGAGTATCGTGAAAAATCAATAGACAAGGGTAAGGCTTGCTCCATGCCGCCAGAATGGACTGAGTCTTTTGCTTAATCATATCAACCGTAATACCCGGTATTGCGTCACCTACTGATTCGCCCATAACGATCTGATAACCTAATCGGTTAGCCGTTTCACGTACTTTTGCGTTGAGAATAAAATAGGGTGGCCGAAAGAGGTGCATGTTCGATGCGCCTAAAACCGGTATAGCAATAGCTTCCCACTCGGTTAATTCGTCAAGCACAGCTTCTGGCGTATCCAGCCAAGGCCATCGAAACCATCCGTGATGTGTCGTATGATTTCCGATAGCATGTCCGGCCTGCTTGATTCGTCTGGCAATTTTTGGGTATTTTGCGATACTGCCCTTGTCAGTCCAGAGTTCGTATGGGGCGTAATATATCCGCCTTCGCCAAAATTCAACAGGCGCATCGGCCAACAGGAAGAAAGCGGCTTTTACCGGAGTGCCATCAATGGCCCGGAGTGTTGCCAAGATATCCAGCACACGCTCGGTTTCGGGCAGAGACCCATCATCAAAGCTGAGCATAAACTCGGCACTTTGTGTTTTGATTGGTCTATGCGGGTAGTCCACATCAAGCCTACTCATGCAGCCTGCTATAAGGCTAAGGCTCGCGACAAAGAAGACTGTCCAGATAGAATGCTTCATGGTTATTTAGATTATTAATGTACTAATTCTACTTTGTTAGATTATATGATCACTATGTTTCAAGATCGTCATTCCGGCATGGATTGCCGGAATCCAGGCTCCATGGATGGATTTAAGCTTGCCATCCTTGGCACTGGATACCCGCTTCCCTGCGGGTATGACGAGCTTGTGCATAATCTGACAAAGTAGAACTAATCAATTTTGTATTTTCCTAGCGTCTTTTTCAGGCAATCACACATGAATATTCCCTCATCAACACGGACAGAAAGGCGTGTGTAATCGCCGTCGAAGCACGGGCGCCGCTTTAAACCGTTGTGAGTCTTGATGGATTCAGCCTAATCCTCATAACTTGGCATTACTCAGAGCCTTCACTAGAAGATTTTCTTGGTATTGAACCACCAGGAACATCCTCTTGCTATTTGGTGATTATTGCACCATCAATTTCTGATCTACAGAGCCAAGTCAGAGAACGAATTTTGCTTTGAAAGCAGACTGGATAATCAAGTGATTAACTTACCCGTATAAATTACGCTCATCTGTGCGGCAGCGCACAGACGCACGAATAATACTGCTGTAGATTAGCTACCTGAGTAGACGTATGAAACTTTTTTGCGTTACGGTTTTGGCGATCAAGAATAGAAAGTAACACGAGCGATACCATGCTGAAGACGGCAGAATTAAAAGGGTCGTGCTCTATTCACTAGCGGATCAAGCAGTCCGAACTTTTATGCAAAAGCACCATCCGTTATTTATATGGTTAAGGCAGGCAGTAGTGGACATGTCATCAAAAAATCATGGTGGTTTCGAAACATGGGATCAGTATGGTTTCCAATTTTTCTCCGAGTGAGAAAGGTGGCTAGCCCAGACTTTGTCTGCGAACCATTCAAAAGAAATGGGCGATTAAGCTCATTGAAAATCTAATTTTTTTGGAGAAAGCTATGAATCGGGATCAAATCGAAGACAAGTCAGTAGAACTAAAAGGGAAATTTGGGGTGAAATGTAAACATGGTCTGAGCAACATCTCCGACCGAACTGTGGGGCAGACGCGAGTTACCATGAAAGCATTCTTGGCGCCTGCAGTGATGAGTCTCGTAGTCGGTCTCAGTGGGTGCATGATCGTCGATTCGCCGATTAAGGGCGTTCTGGGTACCGAGGTTATTTTGGGGTGATATAGCGACCGGGAAAACTGGTTCTGCTACCCCTGCCTCGACGAAAGAGGGCAAAGCCTGTGCGGAATCCATCCTGGGCTTGCTGGCGCGCGGCGATGCTAGTGTTCGCGCGGCAAAGGAAAACGGTAAAATCACAGAAGTCACTTCAGTGGATCACTCTGCGAGGAATTTCTTAAATATCGTCGGCGAGTGGTGTACGATTGTGAAGGGTCACTAGGCATCTTGCTCTCTATTCACGAGATGGAGAAATGGAGGCCGCGCCGGGTGGCCGATAGGTTATATATGTATACGCGACGCAGAAATGATGGCGGTTCGCCGAGTTCGGTCGCGTGTACAAATATCCACATAGTACGAGTGGTGGGCGCTAAGTCCAAGGCGCTACTCATACAGGTACAAGCCTATCGGCTGAAATTTACCTATCGTGCGATCGGCCTAGTCAGATTCACTTTCGGACGCTCGCTGGTCATGGGTTTCTTCGACATCTCAACCCCATGAAGCAAGCTTGGTTAGAGTTGCCGGAGCGGAGCAACCTGTTCTGGTTGAACACTATCAACTGGATCGCCTTGCAGGTCGGGCGATGGTTATCCCGCCTCCTGCTTTATCCGATCACGGCCTATTTCGTAATCTTTTCATGTCGATCTCGCACTGCCTCATGCGACTTTTTGCGCCGGGTTTTGGGTCATGATTGCGGCTGGACGGAAGTTTTTCAGCATTACCACACCTTCGCCTGCACATTACTGGATCGAATATACATGTTTGCAGGTATGGACCAGAGACTGGATATTCGCATTAAAGGTCTGGATGTTCTGGATAGCTATGCCCGGTCCGGACGGGGTTGTCTGCTGGTAGGCGCCCATCTCGGCAGCTTCGAAATCGCCCGGGCGGTGGGGCTGTTAAAAAGCGAGTACCGTATCAAGGCTCTCGTTTACGGGGAGGGAACTCCCCGCATCACCGGACTGTACCATAAGCTGAATCCGTCGCTGTTTGAAGACATTATCTACATGGGTGAAGGTGTCGGATCTTTGGTTGGGCTTGACGAGCACGCGCACCAAGGCGGCATTATCGCACTATTGGGAGACCGCAGTGTGCATGCCGGCAAGCGGGTTCGCTGCGATTTCTTCGGCGAACCGGCCTGGTTCCCTGAGGCTCCGGCCCTGCTGTCTCGAATTCTCGACATGCCGATGGTTTTGTTTTTCTGCCTGCACCGGGGCGATGGACGCTACGATGTGTGCTTCGAACACCTGGCCGACCCACTTCGAGTCGTCCGGCACGAGCGCGAAGCTGCCGTCCATTACATAATGCAGTGCTACGCTAACCGTCTGGAGCATTACTGCCGACTGGCACCTTATAACTGGTTCAATTTTTATGATTTCTGGCAGTCGGACTAATAGAACCTTGGTTAACCAAGGGCATGTAACACCCGATCTGCGCAACGCCATCAACGCTACCAGCTTCCGGTAACTCAATAGATATACCTGATCCCAACGAAATCTAAGCAGGATGATTTCTTTTGTAGTGCGGTGGCTTTTATAGCCTATTATCCGGATTTTTCGGGACAGTTCGCGTGGACACGCGGCTTGCCGAATCGTGTTTTCCCAGCCAATGAAGCTGCCCCCCCCCTGTCATGCCAAAGGAAGTGGTGTACCAGGTGATCTTTCTAGTAACCGGCATGGTGTCGTATATTGCCGGGTAATTGTTCGGAGTTAATGAGGAGATGGCATGAACGGAAGAGACGAATACATATTGGTAATACCAGCCTACAACGAATCCGCCACCATCCGCAAGGTGGTGCAGGGTGCCCTAAAGCATTTCGGCACGGTGATTGTGGTTGACGACGGTTCCAGCGATGACACTGTGGAAAAACTCTCGAATTTGCCGGTGACGCTGCGCCTCCATACAGAGAATCTGGGAAAGGCGGCGAGCCTCTGGAATGGCATGCAAATGGCGCTGAACCTTGGCGCGAAGGGGATCGTAACCATGGACGGGGATGGGCAGCATGATCCGGCCGATCTTCCAAGGCTCTTGATGGCAGCACAAACCCACCCGGACAGGCTGGTGATTGGCTCGCGCCTGTGGAACCGTGACGTGATCCCAAAGGCCCGTTACCGCGCCAACCGTTTCGCCAACTTCTGGATCGCCTGGGCCTCAGGCCAGGCAGTTGAAGATAGTCAGTCGGGTTTCCGGGTTTATCCAGCGCAACTTATCCGGCTCTGCCGGTTCGAGCTTAGCCGTGACCGGAGCTTCGTTTTCGAAAGCGAGATCATCATTGAAGCCGCCCGACACAAAATTCTATGCGTCTTCCTGCCTGTGCAAACAACTTATCCCGAAAATGCCAGGCCCAGCCATTTCCATCGAGTGAAGGACATTGCTCGCATCACCCGCATGGTGGCATGGCGTCTGTTTATACGCGGTTTTTTTCTGCCCGGATTGTGGCGAAGCCTGAGTGGAAATCAAAGCCTAAAACCGCGAAAATTGTAAAGGCTTGTTGATTCCATTAGTTGAAATCCTATAGGGCTTGTAGCTTTTGCAATCAATCTGTCTAAAAACTCTTGTATCGAAATCAATAAACGAATCAATTGAGTCAGAATTAGTTGATACTGAAGACCCAATCAGACTCTGCGAAAACATCGTCGACGGTCTTATGAATTCACCCCTAAGCCTTTATCGGATTACTTGAAAGCAAGAACTTCGGCAAGATGTTTTTTCGCGTCGCGATCGACTAATTCACTCAAATATCTACCTGATTAGCAAGGAACCTCAGCCAGCACCGTCACACTGGCATGGATGCCAGTATCCAGTCACACGGATGTGAATGAAGGGTGCCTAACCGGAGCGGCAAGCTACCTCCATGGCACTGGATTCCGGCTTCCCTGCCGGAATGACGAACTTCTGGCGCTAGCTGAAGCATCTTGCTAATCAAGAATATTTATACAGAAGTGAAAAATAAAAACCATGCCAAAAATGTCAAGCTTCTGGCATTGTAATTTTGAATTTTGGTTTAGAATGTTAGTCAACGGGTATTTAGGCAATTTAATTGAGGACAAATAATAATATGAGTAAATCTGAAAATGCACCATTGGTGACTCAAGACGATGAGTTTGATGAAGAGTTTAGTTTGCTCGATTTGGTAGCGTTTATCCGGCAGCATTCTCTTATCTTGCTGGGTGGCGCTTTAATCGGTGGTGTATTGGGTTTGGTCATTGCTTTTGCCTTACCAGCAAAATGGGAGGCGAACGCCATTATACGGGTTGGGCAGTTTGGGAAGGTTGAGGTTAAAGGGGAGGCCATAGAGCCTCTTTTGCAGGTCGTAGATCGAATTAAAAACAAATCATTTCAAAATGATGTGCTGAAGAGCTTAGGGTTGGCGACCGACGAAGATGAACCCGACGCCAAGTTGTTCCGCGATACACTTAAGGTGAAATTGGAAAAATCAGAGTTGATAAATTTATCCTTGAGAGGGATGTCCGCTGATGAGGCCAAGCAGAACATGAGTGCAGTCGTCAAAGAATTGAAAAATATTCATACAAGAATGTCAGCGCCTACGGTTAGTCGCTGGCACCAAGAGTTAGAGTCAATTGAGCTGGAATTGAAGAAGGCCAATAATGAAGCAGATCGATTGGCCAAGTCGTTGGGTGGGCAATCGGATGCTTTAAATGACAGAAATTTCTCCCAGGCTGCCTTGTTAAGCAATATCCTTATTGCGCGTGAAGGGGAGTTGCGAAATTTTCGTGATAGCAAGCGTGTACTCGAAGAGCGGCTCAGTCCCGAGCGAACTTTTCCTACCGATGTTCTGGGGCGAGTAGAAGTTTCAGGAAAGCCGGTTTTTCCTAAAAAATCTCTTTTTACTTTGGCTGGCTTGTTTATTGGGCTGCTCTTGGGATTGTTGTTGTCAATAGTGAGGTCTACTGGTTCTCGAAGTGGTGCTTATCTCAAATCTGATATTGATTAAAAATATACTTGAGACAAGCCCAAGTCTTATAAAAATACCCACTTGCTAATTTTCACTGGAACACCATTTAAAATTAAAATTTTACATCGTTACATTATTCCCACGCCGGAGCGTGGAAACGATGTAAGTATCT
>JAYTJI010000298.1:0-6638 GCA_043731245.1 Methylococcaceae bacterium
CAGCCAAATTCCATACTGCCCAGAATATCTTCGTTAATAATATTGCCTGCAATACGCACACTAAACACATCGCCCAAACCCTGGTCAAAAATCAGTTCAACCGAGGTACGGGAATCTATGCAACTTAAAATAACTGCAAACGGATGCTGTCCGTCGGAGGTTTCATTGGCCTGTTGCAACAGGTTGCGGTTGACTTTAAGGTTGTTTACAAAGCGTTTATTGCCTTCTTTTAATAAGTCCAATGCCATTGCGGGCGTAATGGCAGCTTGCATTTCTTTAGTTAATGTTTTCATGATTTTTTATGCTTTCAAAGGGTTATGTTTTAAGCCGGCTCAACAAATTTAATTGTTTGAACGGCTATGTTTTTCAGTTTTGCACTACTTCTATAATTCTGTATGAATTCAGCCACATCGTAGGCAATGGATTTTGAGTTGGTGCAATCAATAATCACTTTTGAATCCGCCGGGATAGCCTCCAAAGCCTGTATGATGCTTGCCTTATTAAAGAACGTAACTTCTTCTGCCAATACAAGATGGTGTACTTCGCGCCCATCTTCTGTCGTGATGGCATCTTTCATGGAATAAGCGTTGTGGTAACTATGGCGTAAGGTGTAAAAAATACCGAAAATCATGCCGATGGTAATGCCTTTCAGTAAATCGGTTGTCAATATGCCAATAACAGTCGCCGTAAAAGGCACAAACTGCTCCCAGCCCAATTGGTACATCTGTTTAAACAGCGCCGGTTTGGCCAATTTATAGCCCACCATAATCAAGATGGCCGCCAAGCTGGCCAGCGGGATCATATTCAGCAATCCGGCAATGGTCATCACGCTGATTAATAAGAAGATGCCATGAAGTATTGCGGACAGTTTGGTTTTACCGCCAAAGGCAATATTTGCCGAGCTGCGGACAATAACCTGGGTAACAGGTAAGCCGCCAATCAGTCCGGAGACAATATTGCCCAACCCTTGCGCCTTCAATTCCCGGTTAGTGGGGGTCACTCTTTTATGCGGGTCAAGCTTGTCAGTAGCTTCTACGCATAACAGCGTTTCCAGACTGGCAACAATCGCCATGACAACAGCTGCTTTCCAGACTTCAAGATTGCTTATTGCAGAAAAATCGGGGAAGGTAAACTGGCCGAAAAATTCTATTAAATTATTTGCCACCGGAAGGTTTACTAAGTGGCCTTCGGCCAGGCTAAAATTTAACAGCCCATTCTGGTAAAAATAATCCATTAGAATACCGATAAAAACGACCACAATCGGGCCTTGAATTAATTGAAACAGTTTATGTTTTTTTATTAATACGACATCCCACAATATCAACACAGCTATTGATATGACTGCAATCAGTACAGCGCCCGGAGTAACCGCATCAAAAGCGCTGGCAATGGAAGATAACGTGTCTTCCCCGTCCGTTTGAAAGTAAGAAAGGTCGCCCTCAACATCTTTATCGTAGCCTAAGGCATGGGGTATTTGTTTTAAAATAATCAGCAGCCCGATACCGGTTAGCATGCCTTTAATGACAGAGGAGGGAAAGAAGTAGGCAATAAAACCGGCTTTGGCAAAGCCCAGAATAAGCTGAATAATACCCGCCAGAACCACGGCTAATAAAAAGGCAGGCCAGGAGCCGAGCGTCGTAATAGCAGATAACACAATCACGGCTAATCCGGCAGCAGGGCCGCTAACCCCCAGCGGTGAACCGCTGGCAATACCCACGACAATTCCGCCGACTATCCCGGCTATAATCCCGGCGAACAAGGGCGCGCCGGATGCCAACGCAATACCCAGACATAAGGGAACCGCCACAAAAAACACGACAATACTGGCAGGCAAGTCACTTTTGAGTTCTTTAAACAGTGTTTTTACTTCCATAACCGGATCCTTTTAAGTGTAAAGATGAAAAATAGTAAAGCTATTTTTTATATGATAGTAGCACTATCTTTGAAAATCGCAATACTTTCGTTTATCATTTTTACAAGAGCATGCGGTAGTCCCTGTTAAAACAATCGCTTCAATGCATCAGTATTCAGAGAAAAACTTAAATCAGGCCGCTATGGAAATACAATTACACATTAAAATGAATGAAAAATTATTTCTCAGAGACCCGGAGAAATCCGAACTGGGCAAAAAAATCATTCAGGACAGCATTCAGTTAATTTATAAAAATGGTTTTGAGGCCTTTACGTTTAAAAAGCTGGCCGTAGATATTGGCTCCACTGAAGCGGGTATTTACCGCTATTTTGAAAACAAGCACCGCTTGTTGATTTATCTTACCGCCTGGTATTGGAGCTGGCTTGAATACCAGGTTACTTTCCATACCAACAATATTGAAGACCCTGTGGTTAAGCTGAAAATGGTGATTAAATTATTGGCGACCACAATAGAAGACGATACCAGCACCCGTCATGTGGATGAAAACATCCTTCATCAAATCATTATTACCGAAGGCTCCAAAGCCTATCTAACTAAACGGGTATTCGAAGATAACAAAGATCGGCTTTTTAAACCCTACAAAGACCTTTGCGCCATGATCGGGAATATGATTTTGGCGTGCAACCCAAACTACCTTTACCCAAAATCATTGGCATCCACCATTATTGAAATGGCGCATTTTCAGAATTTTTTTATGAATAACCTGCCTGCACTGACTGATTTTGGTGAAAATAAAGATGAGGCGGAGATTGTAAGGTTTCTGGAAGAATTGGTGTTTGCCAGTATAAAAAACGGGTTGTAGTTGCCGTCAAACAAACGTCTAATACAATAACGGATACTGCTTTTTGATTTTGCCGCAAACAGTTAAAAATTATTTCTGCATCCAAGAATGGTTTTTTGGCGTATTGCTTATCAAAGGATAACTATGAATACGATGACAGAAAATAGCATGGCTGATGATGCTGAGAATAACTGGCAGACTAAGGCAGCCGAGAAACCTGATGAATTTATAGCTAATGAACTGTCGTTTCAGGAGTGGATTGCACGCGTGGTGGATGGCGACCAAACTGCGCTGGAATTACTGTACGAAGGTCTGATTGGACAGGTTTATGGGCTGGCGTTACGGATTACCAGACGAGTACAGTTGGCAGAAGAGGTGGCGCAGGATACGTTCTGGCAGATTTGGCGTCAGGCGCCGAGATTTGATCCCGAAAGAGGTTCGGCCAAAGCCTGGGTCATGACTATCGCCCGCAGTCGGGCACTGGATACGCTACGCCGTAGCGAACCGAACGAATACCAATTCGAGGCGGAAGCACTGGAATTAATCGAAGCGTCTAATGACGATACACCACCTAATTTACTGGTAGCGGTGCAGCAAGGTCAGCAATTGTATACAGCTTTGGCAAGCCTTGATTCTATGCCTAGACAGCTTATTTCTTTAGCCTTCTTTCGGGGGTTAAGCCATGATGAAATTGCCGAATACTGCAATTTGCCCTTGGGTACTGTCAAATCCCATATCCGGCGTGCATTACTTGCCTTGCGACAAACACTAACAGCTGATGCTACTGAGGTTATAAAACCACATGAATGACAAATCAGAATCCAGGGATGACTTCAACGAATCGGAACAATCTGATCAAGCCGAGCTTAACCGTCTTCTACTGGAAGGGTTGGCTCCGATCCAGCTTGATTCGCGTCAGCATGAGTCTCTGCGGCAAGGATTAATGACGCGCGTAACACAGAGTATTTCCAAGCGAGCCGGATTACTAACAGTCCGTTGCAAAGATGGTGTGTGGCAAACGCTAAAAGCCGGCATCCGCGTTAAGCAACTTGGAAGCGGGGAGGAAGGGAATTCGGTATTGATTGAATTTGCCCCTGGCTCCTCTCTGCCGACGCACCGCCACAACTGGCTTGAAGAAGGCATTGTATTACGGGGCGGATTGCAAATGGGTGAGCTGAATCTTGGTCCGCTTGATTACCATGTTTCTCCTCCAGGGAGTCGCCACGCAACCATCCGATCACGTCAAGGCGCTCTAGCTTATTTGCGCGGCACATCACTGGGCGATAAATCGGATGTTCTGCTTGAAATGCTAAGCGGGTTGTTGCCGCCGTTTGGTAACAATTTGTCTCGAACAGTTTTCGCTAACCAAGAAGACGCTTGGTTGGAAATAGGTGTAGGCGTATTGAAAAAAAATCTATGGTCAGATGATACCAGGATGTCTTGCTTTTATCGCCTGCAACCGGGGGCGCGGATACCAGAACATACACACCTGCTGGATGAAGAGTGCATGATGTTGGAAGGTGAGGTATTTCTGGGCGATTTATTACTTCGTAATGGCGATTATCATTTAGCACCTGCTGGAACTGTGCATGGGGAAGTCTATAGTGATGTTGGCGCTACGTTATTTGTGCGCGGGGCGCGGGATTATTAATTTAGTGCATAGAGCCAAGTGAGGTTGTGTCGCAAAATGTTTCGCAATCAGACACAACGCGCATCTTTTAGAAATTGAAAATAATTGAAATGGCTCATTATGATTCGAAAGAGACAGCTATCCGAGGACAGCATGCCCGCTTATAAGCAGTTTATGGCTTTAGGGTCGGATGTGCTGAACGAAGGGGGGGGTATTGTCCCCATTGATGCGCCTCGTGCCTCGACACATCCTACATTTGGCGCATCTTACGGGTTATTGATTTCAATAATCGGCGCATAACATCGACAAATACTCGCTGCGGTTTTAAATATAAGGCTCAAATGCCATCACAGGGAAATCAAACACCCCCGATCTAAAACCGCTTGATCGATAAAAGCTTAGTTCAAAATGGATAATAGGCAATGTTTCTACGAATAATAACCCGTAAAATGTGCCGAGGCACGAGGCGCATCAATCGAGAGGACGCGAACGATGTGCTTCCTTGGACCTACCACTTCGTTGGTTAGTCGTCATCGTGAAAGATGGTGACAATATCCCGTGATCCGTGCAACACACGGATAATTTCCACACCGTCGGCAAGGGACAAGTAAAAGATTACATATCGGCCAACTGGTAAGCTACGAAGACCCGCCGCCAGTTCATCGCGCAGACGGCCAATTCCTGGTTGTTTTGCCAAGGTTTGGAACTTGGTGTCAATTGTGGCAACGAAGGAATCCGCCTGCGCTTCACTGTTGTCTGCGATGTAATTCCAGATTTCGGCAAGGTCGCTTAAGGCTTGCGGGCGCTTGATAATGGCCAACATTTAGTCCTTATGGCTTGTAGTGTTTCTTGCTGCCCGTCTTTTGCGGCCTTCCTGTTTTACTTCGTCAGGATTCCAAACCGTTGCCGCGCCGCTGTCTAAGCCTTCCTGTATATCTTGCCGCAGTTGAATCAGCTTGGTCGCTCTGATGCGATCCTGTGCATCCATCAGGCGCAACGCTTCCCGCACAACCTCGCTGGCCGAGGTGTAAAAGCCAGATGCAACCTTGTTTCTAACCAGCTCTTCTAGCTGGGGGGATAAGTTAATATTCATGGTCATGACACCCTCCATTCTTTGTACAAATATTTATATATACGCCAATTGTCAATAATTGGCAATTCTTGACAAAAATCCTTGATAAAAAACCACCCCCCCTCCACGAAAAAAGCCCCTTATTCCTCACCTTCCGACACTAGCAACTTGCGCAGCTTGAATAATTGGGAGCCAATGGTTCTACTAATAAGAATCTTACCCACTACGCCAATTTGTAGGCAAGTCTATTGACCACCCTTAACTAAGCTCCAATCTTCTCTTTTAACACTAGTTTACTCAGCGCCGGAAGGACAATAAAGGTACAAGTCATGATCCAGAAAATACCTATGGTAATGATCAAGCCCATACTCGCAATACCTTGATGGGGTGAAAAAGCCAGTCCGGCAAAACTGGATGCGGTGGTTAATGCGCCATAGAACATAGCCCTGGCGGTGCTGGATTGGTAGATATTTTGTTCTTCAGACAGCGAATGATGCAGCTTTTCGACCATGTGGATGCCGTTATCAACACCAAGCCCCAGTAATAAAGGCAGCGCGATGATGTTGGCATAATTAATCGGGGTGTTGGTGAGTACAGTACTCGCCATGGTAAATAATCCCGCCAGGATCAGCGGTGCCATGACCAACAAAGTATCGGTAAAATTGCGGCGTATTGCATACAAAAGCAAGGCAATGGTGATTAAGGCGATGGTTATCGCTTTTTGAAAGGCGCGAATAACTTCTTTCATCGATTCCCAGTAAATTACCGGCAAATCCGTTGTTTCAGGCGCAACTGATTGTACCTCAGCAATAAATTGTTTCAGGTTGTCCAGATCATTTAAGTCTTTTTTAGGGAATATCTGGATACGATAGCTACCTTCCTTACTTAGCCATCTTTCTTTGATGTCGGGAGGTATATCGTCCAGCGTGACCTCTCGTGCGTTTAAACTGACTAATAGTTCGTTCATGGCATTCGGTAGTGTGCCCAGTAACGTAGTCTGTATTTTCTCAATAAACATGCGTCGACTCGGCTCTTGCCTGGTATCAAGCTCCATCAATATGTCCTGCAATTCTTTTTTAAATGCTTTTAACGTGGCTATCTCATTGATATTAGTTTTATTGGACAAACTGTTATCTATGCTTTTTATCAATCGATTGATACCTGGGGTGGGATCATTATCGGGTTTTAGAGCCGGAAATCCCTGCGTTTGTGAGCCCAGCAT
>JAYTJI010000299.1:0-5545 GCA_043731245.1 Methylococcaceae bacterium
AGCTCACAGCTCAGTGCGAACGGTGACCTTTTTAAATCAGGCACTTATCCATTCTTGCTGAGCCTGTCGAAGCATGAATAAGCAATTTTTAGAGTTCCCCATAAGTGAAGTGTCTACAGTTAAGTATGCAGAAGACATAAAATAAAGGTTAATTCGAGGTAAGCGGAGCGCAGGTTTTTTAACCGTAAGCTACAAAGGCTCACAACGATTAGCTGTGTAAATAATTTCCACCCGTGTAAAATACTGCATAACGTTTTTTTATTGCCCATTAAAGCCCGATAAAAAAGTGGTTTTCAGAAGCAAGTAGGATCTCTTTAGGAGAGTTTAATGCTACCTAAAGATAACTCTTGCAAAATATAATGACATAAATAATGTTAGCTATTTTTCACTGGGAATCACTTAAATCAAGTCGTTAAACCCAAATAACAATCCTCCATCAATCAAACACACACCTCGCATCAAGCGATAACTCCAATACCCAGATGAAAAGAAAGATAGCTATTTTATTTGTAGTCGCATTGCTTGTTGTTATTAATTTCAGTATTTGGAGTTATATCAACAACCCGTTGCAATTGCAGCCATGGACCAAGACCACCATGGGGGTTACTTACGATCCCATGCGCAAACAGGATACCCAAACAGGTAACACCTTTCCCAGTGAAGCCGACATGGATAGGGATCTGGCATTGTTGGCCGATAAAGTTCATGCCGTTCGTACCTATAGCGTCCTCAAAGGGCAACACAAGATTCCTGAACTGGCCGCCAAACATAACTTGAATGTCACCTTAGGCGCATGGATAGATGGAAACCTGGAAAAGAATCGCCAGGAAATCGAAACATTGCTACAGGCTAGTAATCAAAATAACCCAAAAATTGTTCGGGTCATGGTCGGTAACGAAGTGTTGTTCCGTAATGACATTCCTTTACCACAGCTGATTGACTATATACGCGAAGTAAAAAAACGTACCTGGCGTCCCGTTAGCACCTCAGAGTCATTCGATATCTGGCTCAAACACCCGGAACTGGTGGCCGAAGTTGATTTTATCGCGGCGCATATTCTGCCTTATTGGAACGGTATTGCAGCGGACGAGGCGGTGGATTTTATATTTGAAAAGTATCATGAATTACAGAAAGCGTATCCTAAAAAACCGATTGTGATTACCGAAGTAGGCTGGCCATCAGATGGGCAAACGTTTAAACATGCAACCGCATCGCTAGCCAATCAAGCAAAATTTCTGCGTGAATTTCTTAACCGGGCCGACGCTGAAAAAATCACTTACTACATTGTCGAGGCCTTTGATCAACCTTGGAAAAAATCCATAGAAGGCTCAGCGGGCGCTTATTGGGGCATCTTTAATGCCGATCGGCAAGCTAAATACCCGATGAATGGTGATGTTCTGACCGTGCCCGGCTGGAAAAACTGGGCTGCTGGCGCGGCTGTTTTCAGTATGGCGCTAATGGGTTTGTTTTTATTTACCCGCAGCACTTTAAAACTGCCCGGTGTATTGTTTTTCGGTTTAATCGCAAACCTTGCCGCTTCAGTCATTTTTTGGTCTGCCTCTATAGGTGCCCATCAATATCAAACCAAACTGGGTATCTTATTTTGGGGTTTAATGTTATTGATGCAGGTTATGGCGGTAGTTATTCTATTAATAGAAAGTCTGGAAATTGCCGAAGTGGTTTGGCATAGAAAGACGGCGAGAACATTCCAGCCGCTGATACCTACAGCTGAGTTTAAATACCCTAAAGTATCTTTGCATTTGCCTATTCATAATGAGCCACCCATGATGGTGCGTAAGACATTGGAGGCTTTGGCAAAAGTCGATTATCCTAATCTTGAAGTACTGGTAATGGATAATAACACCAAAGATCCTGCTATTTGGGAGCCTGTGCGTGACGATTGTGAGCGCCTTGGGCCTATGTTTCGGTTTTTTCATCTTGAGAATTGGCCGGGGTTTAAAGCGGGTGCTATCAACCATGCGCTTGAACAAACTGCCAGCGACGCTGAGATTATTGCAGTTATTGATAGTGATTATATTTTATCGCCAGACTGGCTTAAATCTATGGTGCCCTATTTCGATAATGAAAATGTCGGCTTTGTGCAGTCGCCACAGGATTATCGGGATCGCGATCAAAGCGCTTTTAAATCATTTTGCTATTGGGAATATGCCGGCTTTTTCAATATCGGTATGGTGCAAAGAAACGAATACAACGCTATCATTCAGCATGGCACTATGACCATGATTAGAAAATCAGCGCTGCTGGAAGTCGGTAAGTGGGCGGAATGGTGCATTTGTGAAGATAGCGAGCTGGGATTGCGTTTGTATGAAGCGGGCTATGACTCTGTTTATGTAAAGGATTCGTTTGGTCGTGGATTGATGCCTGATACCATGTCAGGTTATATGACGCAGCGTTTTCGCTGGGTTTATGGGGCAATGCAAATTATTAAAGGGCATTGGCGTAGTTTTTTGCCCACCAAAACCTCACCGCTGACAGCGGCTCAACGCTATTATTTTATTGCCGGTTGGTTGCCCTGGTTTTCCGATGCTCTGGCATTGCTATTTACTACCGCCAGTTTGATTTTGACGGGAATAATACTGAGTGACCCAATACACAGCGAATTGCCTGCTAATGTATTTTTATTGCCGACGGTCGGTTTATTCAGCTTTAAAATCCTACGCGGCTTATGGCTATATCAAGCACGTGTTCCGTGTTCGGTGTGGCAATCATTAGGCGCGGCGCTAACAGGATTATCTTTGACCCATACGGTCGCCAGAGGTACGGTACAAGGTTTGTTTACCTCGGGCAAGCCCTTTATGCGCACACCCAAATACGAAAAACAAGGGCCTTTATTCGCTGGACTAATGACGATAAGGCAGGAATTGGTCTTGCTTGTATTGTTAAGTTCAGGTATTGCAGTAATGTGTTCTATAGATCATTTCGATAATTTAAGCGGTAGATTATGGATTGCTGTTTTATCGGTGCAAGCGGTTCCCTATGTTGCGGCTTTAGTCACGCTACTAATCAGTATTGCGCCAAATTATGGCAGTAAAGCCAAGCTGCTTGCTGAAGAGCTTGATGAGTAATTACTGCTATATTTAGTATTGTCAACATCCTGTGGGGGCGGCTTTAGCAGCTCCCACTATACCTGCATTTTGTGCAGGATCTAGCTACCAATCCTTAACAGGAAAACCTCTCGATGACCCTTATACGCCAAGATGACTTTATCCAAAGCATCGCTGATTCACTTCAATTTATTTCTTATTATCATCCACTTGATTTTATCCAGGCGTTAAATGCAGCTTATCAAAAAGAGCAAAGCTCGGCTGCTAAGGATGCGATGGCGCAAATATTAATCAATTCCCGGATGTGTGCAGAAGGGCATCGACCGATATGTCAGGATACGGGAATAGTTACTGTTTTCCTGAAAATTGGCATGGATGTGCAATGGGCAGCCCAGCTAAGTGTCACCGACATGGTCAATGAAGGCGTTCGGCGTGCTTACAGCCATCCCGACAATATCTTACGCGCTTCGATACTGAAAGACCCGGCCGGAAAGCGCATCAATACCGGGGATAACACCCCCGCTGTTGTACATATGGAAGTTGTTCCTGGAAATACTGTTGAAGTTGATATAGCGGCCAAGGGCGGCGGCTCTGAGGCCAAAGCAAAATTTGTTATGCTTAACCCATCAGATAACATTGTTGACTGGGTATTAAAAACGGTACCAACTATGGGTGCGGGTTGGTGTCCTCCAGGTATATTAGGCATAGGTATTGGCGGCACAGCGGAAAAATCCATGATTCTTGCCAAACAAGCCTGCATGGAATCCATTGATATTCAGGAGTTAATCGCACGCGGCGCTAACAATACACTGGAAGAGCTACGTCTGGAACTGTACGACAAGGTGAACGCGCTGGGTATTGGCGCACAGGGCTTGGGTGGCCTTACGACGGTATTGGATATTAAAATCAGAGATTATCCGACTCATGCAGCCAATAAACCGGTTGCCATGATTCCAAATTGCGCGGCGACCCGGCATACCCACTTTATTCTGGATGGTTCGGGGGCTGCCGAATTCAAACCGCCACGTCTGGAAGACTGGCCAAGTATTGTCTGGGATGCAGGCGCGACTGCCCGCAGAGTTAATCTCGACACAGTAACGCCTACTGAAGTGGCTACATGGAAACCGGGCGAAACTCTGCTGCTGAGTGGTACATTACTTACGGGACGTGATGCCGCGCATAAGCGCATGGTTGATATGTTTGAGCGCGGCGAACCGCTACCCGAAAATGTCGATTTTACGAATAAATTTATCTATTACGTAGGGCCTGTTGACCCAGTGCGAGACGAAATTGTGGGGCCAGCGGGGCCTACCACCGCCACACGCATGGATAAATTTACTGAAGCCATGCTCGCTAACACCGGGTTGCTGGGCATGATTGGCAAAGCTGAGCGTGGACAAGAAGCAATTGCTGCTATTAAAAAACACCAGGCTGTTTATTTGATGGCAGTGGGTGGAGCCGCCTATCTGGTTTCAAAAGCCATACGCAAATCACGCATAGTCGCGTTTGCAGATCTCGGCATGGAAGCCATTCATGAATTTGTTGTTGAAGACATGCCTGTTACAGTTGCAGTGGATGCCCAGGGTGAATCCATTCATCAATTAGCACCAAAAATCTGGCAGAAAAAAATCGGCAAAATCCCTGTTATTGAGGCGGTGTAGGTTATTTTTAATCTTTAGCTGAACCTTGAAAAAAATCTATATGCCCCCCATATAGACGCCATTAACATAAATAACTTTAGGAATAATATCGTGACTGTTGAAGCAAAAAAAGAAACCCTGGGCTTTGAAACTGAAGTAAAACACCTCCTGCATTTGATGATTCACTCTTTGTACAGTAACAAGGAAATCTTCTTGCGCGAATTAATTTCAAATGCTTCGGACGCAGCGGATAAATTGCGTTTTGAAGCCCTGTCGAATGACGGCTTGTATGAGGGCGATAGCGAGCTAAAAATTCGCCTGGAATTCGATAAAGAAAAACGCACGATTACCATTATCGATAATGGTATTGGTATGACCCGTGCTGAAGTTCAAGAGCATATCGGCACGATTGCAAAATCAGGTACCAAGCAGTTTTTTGAAGCCTTGACTGGGGAACAAGCCAAAGACAGTGAATTAATCGGCCAATTTGGCGTCGGTTTTTATTCGGCTTTTATCGTGGCAGATAAAGTAACCTTAATTACGCGTAAAGCAGGTGCTGATAAAAGTGTAGGCACTCGCTGGGAATCGGCGGGTGAGGGTGATTACACGCTTGAGTCCGTGGAAAAAGCCCAGCGGGGCACGGAAATTGTTTTGCACCTGAAAGAAGCTGAAAGCGAATTCTTGGATGGTTATCGTATCCGTTCTATTGTCAGAAAATTCTCCGATCATATTTCTTTGCCCATCGTTATGGATAAAGAAGTCATGCCGACAATGGATGAAGAAAAAGAAGAAGGCGAGGAAGCCAAACCTGTTGCACAAATCGAAGAAGAAACCATTAAC
>JAYTJI010000300.1:0-2939 GCA_043731245.1 Methylococcaceae bacterium
AGCTTTTCACTCCGCCATTCCCAGCCTATCCATCGGGCCATGCAACCTTTGGTGGTGCGTTGTTCCAGGTGATGCGCTCATTCTTCCCGAACAATACGCCCTTCACCTTCACTTCGGACGAATATAACGGCCTTGGCGTTGATCCCAACGGCACACCGCGTCCGCTGGTGCCAGTGCGCTACCGTTCGTTCCAACAAGCTCAGCAAGAAAATGGCCAAAGCCGCATCTACAACGGCGTTCACTGGCAGTATGACAATACCGGCGGTCAATCTATGGGCGTCAATATTGGTAACTACACTGTGGCCAACGCGCTCACCCCTCGCTAATCCGTTGACTGTGTGATTTGGGCTTAATCTAAATCATGACTTGGAGCTGTGTCGGGCAACCGGCACCGCTTCTTTTAGTTGCAAATATTCAGGAGGTTATCCATGAAAACACACACACTGCTCATACTGGCACTTGCACTCACCACCACCGGCATTTATAGCACTGCAATCGCAAAACCGGCGGGCGCAGCTGTTGAAACGGCCGGAACAGTCGATCTCGATACCAACATCGTGTTCGATAAGACCGACGGCGTTCTCAAATACCGTTCTCCATTTGATCCCGAAACAACTCTCAAACTCAATGCGATTGTAATTCAAGCCAAAGACAGTATCACCAAATTTGATGATGAAGTTGAGCCTATCCGAGCGACGGTTGATACTGTAGCAGCCGGTAAAAGCCATGCCCGTAAAAAGGCACTGCAAGGGCTTGCACGCCTTGAGTCACTGCACGCACCTGTAATGAAAGCCAAAGCCGAAATGGTGGTTGCACGCACTGAACTCGTCGCCAGCAAACGCTATTTCAACAATATTGTCCTTTCGGGTATGGAAGAGTTCATCAACCGCGTCGATGACGAATTTACCAGTGAAATAAAAGGCTTAAGCGGAAAAATCAAGACTAACTGACAAATGGTCTGATGTACTCTCTTGGCGTAACCTTAGTAACCTTTGGGCGCAGAGCGAAGTTTCCTCCACCCTAAGTTGCTCCTATTGTGTTCAACTTGTATTATTTTTATTCTTAAGCTGATAGGTTGCATTCCGGCAACAAAGCAGCTCCATCCAATACAGTTGTAATTTTCATACTCCCCGTCGAATGCCCTATTTTTTGGCACTTGACGGGGCTTATGTTATTCATTTCGCTATCATCCCCCAGTTTACATCATCTATTCCTGGTGCAGCTCCCCAATCCCACTGCGTACTTCGCCACGAAAAATCAGTATTTCAAGGCAGAAATCCGGTCATTGATCCTATACCTGTAGGCTAAACTCTGCTTATATTGCACAATGTGCCTGAAACTTTAATAAGGCAAAATCACGCATATCAAAGGATTTTAACTATGACTACCCACCCTCAAAACCCACAACCCAATCGCCAAACGCTCTATGTCGCTGTAGCGCTGGCACTTGGCATTGTCGTCGGCGAACTGCTCAATTTGACACTGAGTGGTTCTGAGATAGGCAAACCTAATCCTGCACTGAGCCAGATCATTACAGTTTTTTCCGTATTAACAGATATTTTTCTGCGTTTGGTCAAAATGATCATCGCGCCGCTGGTGTTTTCCACGCTGGTGGTTGGCATGGCCAAAATGGGTGATATTCAAACTGTGGGACGCATTGGCATTAAGGCATTGCTATGGTTTTTCTCCGCTTCAATCTTCAGCCTGTTGTTGGGTATGCTGTTGGTGAATGTGTTTGAGCCGGGGAGTTCCTTGCATATTGAATTACCCCTCATTGGCTCGGAAACCGGACTGCCGGATGTTAAGCCGACACTGAGTACTTTTGTAGCGCATATCTTTCCAAAAAGCATCATCGAAGCAATGGCCGCTAATGAAATTTTGCAAATCGTAGTGTTTTCCATGTTCTTTGGTATCGCCTGCGCTTCAATTGGCGATTTGGCTAGGCCAACGGTCAAGTTGCTCGATTCATTAACGCACATCATGTTAAAAGTCACCGGTTACGTTATGCACTATGCGCCGGTGGCAGTGTTTTCTGCTATCGCCTCGGTTATTGCGCAACACGGTATAGGTGTCTTGCTGTCTTACGGCAAATTTATCGGGGAATTTTATTTCGGGCTGCTGTTGCTGTGCAGCTTGCTCGGCTGCGTTGGCTTTCTATTTCTTGGCAGCAGGGTAGTGTCTCTGCTACGCCACATTCGCGAACCTATGCTCCTGGCTTTTGGGACAGCCAGTAGCGAGAGCGCTTACCCCAAGTTATTACAGCAACTGGAACGTTTTGGCTGTGATGAAAAAGTCTGCGGACTGGTATTGCCGTTGGGCTATTCATTTAACCTCGACGGCAGCATGATGTACATGACGTTCGCCGTTCTGTTCATTGCTCAGGCTTACGGTATAGATATGCCACTCGCCGATCAGCTTATTATGCTACTGGTATTGCTGTTCACCAGTAAGGGCGTAGCAGGCGTACCCAGAGCCTCGCTAATAGTCATCGCGGCCACCCTGTCGATGTTCCATATTCCCGAAGCCGGTTTATTGCTGTTACTGGGTATTGACCAGATTTTGGATATGGGTAGAAGTGCCACTAATGTATTTGGTAACAGTATTGCAGCGGCGTTGGTAAGTAAGTGGGAAAAGGCATTGCGGCATTAGCCAACTATTTAAGGCTCTATGTGATTTACAGCGGGTAAATATACGAGGCTTGTCATTTTTCTCCGTTCGTCCTGAGCCTGTCGAAGGATGGATGGAGGAAAATGACAAGCCCTCATGCTCGGTGTGATGTTTAATGGTAATAAAATAATATCATTATAAATCAATTAATTATATTTAATTATGTAAGCAATAACCTGATTAGCAAGATGTTTCAGCTAAGCCGTCATACCGGCAGGGATTACCGGTATCCAAATTACATGGATGTAATGTTTACAAGCCTTTCTTGGCGG
>JAYTJI010000301.1:0-8428 GCA_043731245.1 Methylococcaceae bacterium
TCGGAATCTTGTTTAGCAGAAATACACCATTCTTTATTCTGCCAGGGTTTTAACTCATTTTTTAGGGTTCACTAACGTTTTGTGGAAGAAGGCTTGGAACCTGCTTTAAACCCAAAAGTACAGACGCGTCACTGCGCTAAAAAGCTGGATGGGGCGGCGGAAGCCTTTCTGGTTGCAGCATAGTTGATTAAATCAGTGATGAAACCGTTAGGAAAACGTTAAAAAAAAACGCTCTTAAACCGTGGTTGAAGGAATGTTGGTGTATTCCACCTAAGGCGAACGCTGATTTTGTGTTTGCTATGAAAGATGTGTTGGAAGTTTATCAACGGTCATTTACTGATGAAGAGGTTTTGGTTTGCCTAGATGAAACCAGCAAGCAGCATATAAAGGAAACACGGACGCCTTTGCCGGCAAGGCCTGGCGAACCTGAAAAATATGCTTTTGAATATGAGCGCAACGGGGTCAGCAACCTCTTTATGCTGTCTGCACCCCTTGAAGGATGGCGGCATGTCAAGGTGACCGACCACCATACTAAAGTTGATTTTGCTCAGGTCATCAAAGAGTTGGTGGATGAACATTACCCTGAAAAGAAGAAAATAGTCTTGGTGATGGATAACCTAAATACCCACAAGTTAAGCGCCCTTTATGCCGCATTCAAACCGGAAGAGGCGCGAAGAATTGCGGAACGTTTACGGTTTAGAAATCCACTACACACCCAAACATGGTAGCTGGTTGGATATGCCCCGCCTAAAGGCGGGCACAAGTGGCGGAGATAGAAATTGGGGTCATGGTTCGGCCATGCCTTGATCAGCGAATACCTGATCAAGAGTCACTGAAGCGTGAGATTGAGGCTTGGCAAAATGAACGAAATAAAAAAGGGGTGTGTGGACTGGCGTTTCACAACTCAGGATGCGAGGGTGTTGTGAAATCACTTTACCCAGCAATATAACGTTGGTTGACTAATGCTAGGGTCTTTAATGCTTGAAAAGTGGTGGATAATAGAAGGAGTTGGCTTTGCTGTCATTGAAAATCAAAATAACAGACGAAATACATAATCTAAATTCTATTTTCAAGCGTTTTTAAGTGCGATTGCCCTGACGGTATAGGCATCGATAGTTGTTTGTAAAAACACACATATTGTGCCTTTTTTATGTCTTTTTTACATGAAATATTTCTTGTGCTATGCTAAAGCACATATTTTATAGACACAGTGCAGGATGTGTTTTTTTTAACGAATGGAATCGACATAGCAGAGATAACCATGACAGAATCAAGCTGTACACAAGCGACCGTACAAGAAATAATAACAACCTTAAAAAACAAACCCGGCGCACTTTTACCTATTTTGCATGGCGTACAAAATGCGTTGGGCTATGTCCCTCCCGAAAGTGTTCCGACTATTGCCAAAGCATTAAATCTATCACGAGCCGAAGTGCATGGTGTCATCAGTTTTTACCATTATTTCCGCGATACCCCGCCTGGTAAACACACTATTCATCTTTGCCGTGCCGAATCCTGTCAGGCAATGGGCGGTAAACAACTGGAAGAGCATGTTAAAACCCAGTTAGGCATTGATTTTCACGAAACGACTGCGAATGGTAAATTCACTTTGGAGCCGGTCTATTGCCTGGGCAACTGTGCTTGTTCACCGGCTATGCAAATTGACGAGGAAATATATGGCCGAGTATCCATCCACAGTTTTGATGCGCTGATCAATGAGGAGCTGGCATGAGTATTACCATTTATGTTCCTTGCGATTCCAGCGCCATTTCACTGGGAGCTGACCGTGTCGCTGTCGCTATCGCCAAGGAAGCTGAAAAACGTAGCATTGCTATTCAGGTAATCCGCAACGGTTCAAGAGGTCTGTTCTGGCTGGAGCCGATGGTTGAAGTGGCTACAGAAGAAGGTCGCTTAGCTTATGGTCCGGTACAGGTCAGTGATGTTGCCGGTCTTTTTGATGCCAATTTTATACAGGGGGGAGCACATCCCTTGTTTTTAGGTTTGACAGAAGAGCTGCATTATCTGAAAAAACAACAACGTTTAACCTTTGCCCGTATCGGCAAAACCGATCCGGTTAGTTTGGAAGATTATATTAATAATGATGGCTATCGCGGTTTAAGCAATGCCTTAAACCTGCCACAGGCAGATATTGTTAAAGCAGTGACTGATTCGGGTTTGCGTGGGCGCGGCGGCGCAGCTTTCCCAACGGGTATCAAATGGAATACAGTACTTAACACGCCCTCAGAACAAAAATACATTATCTGTAATGCCGACGAAGGCGATTCCGGCACATTTTCCGATCGCATGGTTATGGAAGGCGATCCCTTTGTCTTGATCGAAGGCATGACTATTGCTGGCTTGGCGGTTGCTGCAACACAAGGTTATATCTATCTGCGCGTCGAATACCCGCACGCCCATAAAGCGCTGAATATTGCTATTGAAAAAGCCTATCAAGCCGGTTATTTAGGCGATAACATTCAAGGCAGTGGCAAAGCCTTTCATCTTGAAGTGCGCTTAGGCGCTGGCGCTTATATTTGCGGCGAAGAAACCTCTTTAATGGAGAGCCTGGAAGGCAAGCGCGGTCTGGTTCGCTTCAAACCGCCGTTACCTGCTATTAGCGGCTTGTTTGGTAAACCCACCGTTGTTAACAACGTAATCTCTCTGGCATCAGTGCCAATTATTCTGGATAAAGGCGGCGAATATTACCGTGATTTCGGTATGGGGCGTTCACGCGGCACTTTACCGTTACAATTGGCCGGGAATATTAAACATGCCGGTTTAGTTGAGTTAGGCTTTGGCTTGACCCTGCGTGAACTGTTGTATGATTTTGGTGGCGGTTCAGCTTCGGGTCGACCCATTCGGGCGGTGCAAGTTGGCGGTCCACTAGGTGCTTATTTGCCTGAGTCGCAATTTGATACACCTTTGGATTATGAAGCCTTTGCCGCAATCTGGGCCGTATTAGGGCATGGCGGCGTAGTGGCTTTTGATGACACCGTCGATATGGCTGAAATGGCGCGTTACAGTATGGAATTTTGTGCAATTGAATCCTGCGGCAAATGCACACCCTGCCGCATTGGTTCGACCCGTGGCGCAGAAGTCATGGATGACATTATCAAGGGTCGCGATCTTGATAAAAACATTCCCCTGTTACGCGACCTTTGCAACACTTTACTTCACGGCTCGCTTTGTGCATTAGGCGGCATGACTCCCTATCCCGTGCTGAGCGCTTTAAATCATTTCCCGGAAGATTTCGGCATCAATGATAAAGCCAACGCAGCCTGATAATGACACGAGGAAACTATCATGAGCATCAATAAAGAACAAGATTTTGGCACCCCCGCAAGCACCGCAAGCCAGTTAGTCACGCTGGAAATTGATGGCTTTAAAGTCACCGCACCTGCCGGGACTTCCATTATGCGAGCGGCTTCAAGTATCGGCATTGACATCCCCAAGTTATGTGCCACGGATAGTATTGAACCGTTTGGTTCCTGCCGTCTTTGCGTTGTAGAGATTGAAGGTGGCCGCGGATTGCCTGCTTCATGTACTACACCAGTCGCTGAAGGATTGAAGGTCTCAACACAAAATAAAAGATTGGCTGATGTCCGTCGCGGCGTTATGGAACTGTATATTTCCGATCATCCGCTGGATTGCCTGACCTGTTCAGCCAATGGCGATTGCGAGCTGCAAGATATGGCGGGTGCTGTGGGTTTGCGTGAAGTGCGCTACAATCCGGTTGAAACTCACTTGAATGCGGTTAAGGATGAAAGTAATCCTTACTTTAGCTTCGACCCCAGTAAATGTATTGTCTGTTCGCGTTGTGTCAGAGCTTGCGAGGAAACCCAAGGCACGTTTGCTTTAACAATCGATGGTCGAGGCTTTGACTCCAAAGTATCGCCTAGCCAAAATCAAGCTTTTATGGATTCCGAATGCGTTTCTTGTGGTGCGTGTGTACAGGCTTGTCCAACAGCAACTTTAATGGAAAAATCGGTGATTGATCACGGTCAACCGGAACACGCCATTATAACAACCTGTGCTTATTGTGGTGTCGGCTGTTCATTTAGAGCAGAAATGAAAGGCGAGCAAGTCATTCGCATGGTGCCAAACAAAGATGGCAAAGCCAATCACGGTCATTCCTGTGTCAAAGGCCGCTTTGCGTTTGGTTATGCTACACATAAAGATCGAATGACTAAACCTATGATACGAGCCAGCATTAAAGACGCATGGCAGGAAGTTAGCTGGGAAGTGGCGATTAATCATGCCGCATCAGAATTAAGACGCATTCAGGCAAAATACGGCAAAGATTCTATTGGCGGCATTACTTCTTCTCGCTGCACTAATGAAGAAGTCTATATCATGCAAAAACTGATTCGTGCCGGTTTTGGCAATAATAATGTCGATACCTGTGCCCGGGTTTGCCATTCCCCTACCGGCTATGGACTCAAACAAACCTTTGGTGAATCTTCCGGTACACAGGATTTTGACTCGGTCATGAAAGCCGATGTCATTTTGATTATTGGCGCCAATCCAACAGATGGGCATCCGGTGTTCGCATCACAAATGAAAAAACGCCTGCGGGAAGGTGCAAAACTCATTATTGTTGATCCGCGCGAAATCGATCTGGTCCGAAATTCACCACATGTCCAGGCCAATTATCATTTGAAATTACGTCCCGGCACTAATGTGGCTTTGATCAATGCCCTGGCCCATGTCGTTGTAACAGAAAAGTTAATGGACGAAGATTTTGTGAATGCACGATGCGATATTGCATCATTTGCAAAATGGGAAACCTTTATTGCCCAGGAGTACCATTCTCCCGAAGCGACCGAATCGACAACCGGTGTACCCGCAGCTGATCTTAGAGCGGCCGCAAGACTTTATGCCACAGCCGATAATGCGGCTATTTATTACGGCTTGGGCGTAACCGAGCATAGCCAGGGATCCACCATGGTTATCGGCATTGCTAATCTGGCGATGGCGACGGGTAATTTGGGCCGTGTCGGCGTGGGAGTGAATCCTTTACGCGGGCAGAATAACGTTCAGGGTTCTTGCGATATGGGCTCATTTCCACATGAGTTTCCAGGTTACCGCCATGTTTCTGATGACAAAACCCATAAACTGTTTGAAGCTGCATGGGATGCCGAATTAAGCTCGGAACCGGGATTGCGGATTCCTAATATGTTTGATGCGGCACTCGACAAAACCTTTATGGGATTGTACTGCGAAGGTGAGGATATTGCCCAGTCCGATCCCGATATTCAGCATGTACACGCCGCTTTGCGTGCAATGGAATGTGTCATTGTGCAGGATATATTCCTCAACGAAACCGCTAAATTCGCCCATGTTTTTTTACCAGGCGCATCCTTTTTAGAAAAAAATGGCACCTTTACCAATGCCGAACGGCGTATTTCGCCAGTGCGCAAAGTGATGTCGCCGTTAGCAGGCTACCAGGATTGGGAAGTCACCCAAATGCTGGCAAATGCACTGGGCTATCCGATGAATTACAGCCATCCATCGGAAATTATGGCTGAAATCGCCAGTCTTACGCCTACTTTTGCAGGGGTTAGTTATGAAAAAATTGACCAACTCGGCAGCATACAATGGCCTTGCTATGATGAAGCATCGGTAGGTACGCCTATCATGCATGAAGAAACTTTTATGCGTGACAATGGCAAAGGCTTGTTTATGCTCACCGAATATGTCGCTACGCACGAACGCGTTACCCGCAAATTCCCATTAATTTTAACTACAGGACGCATATTGTCGCAATACAATGTTGGCGCACAAACGCGGCGCACTGACAATAATGTGTGGCATTCAGAAGATCGTCTGGAAATTCATCCACATGATGCTGAAGATCGGGGTTTGAAAACCGATGACTGGGTAGGTATTAAAAGCCGTGCGGGTGAAACTGTATTACGTGCATTGATAAGCGAACGTGTTCAGCCCGGCGTGGTGTATACCACTTTCCACTTCCCGGAATCGGGTGCCAACGTTATTACCACCGATAATTCCGATTGGGCAACCAATTGCCCGGAATATAAAGTGACTGCTGTGCAAGTCAGTAAAGTCAATCAGACTTCTGATTGGCAGGAAAAGTACCATGCGTTTTCAGAAAATCAATTGGATTTGCTTGAACAAGGAATAAACAATGGGTAACGGCAATGCGGCCGTAGAGCCGTTGCCATTGGAATTAGGCTGGCCCAGTTATCAGCAAAGCACCGTTGACCGCTGGCGAGGTGAACTGCATGAACGAAAACAAGACTACATTGCCGAAGAAGTGCCTATTTCTCTGGTTTATAACGGGCTACCCCATGTGGTTATGCTGGCAACTCCGACTGATCTTGAAGAATTTGCTTTAGGATTCAGCATTACCGAAGGCATCATTAAAAATCCACAGGAATTATTGTCAGCGCGGATTTATAATCGCTCCAATGGCATAGAAGTCCAGTTAAAAATTCCAGATCAACGGTTTCAATATCTGGCAGATAAAGGCCGTAACTTGACCGGTCGTACCGGCTGCGGCCTATGTGGCGCGAGTACTTTAAGACAAGCCATCCGCCAACCCAAGCCGGTTAAAGGGGACTTGACCGTATCTGCTGCCGAGTTGCGTTCTGCTTTAATAGACCTTAAACAGCATCAGAAACTAAACCAATTAACCGGCGCTGTCCATGCTGCTGCCTGGATAGCTCCCGGACAGGGTATTTTAAATATCAGGGAAGATGTAGGACGGCACAATGCGCTGGATAAGTTGATCGGGTTTTTATTACGCTCCGGAAAAGATTTAACCGCAGGCTTTGTAATTGTTACCAGTCGAGCCAGTTATGAAATGGTACAAAAAACCGCATGGGTTGGCATTACACTACTTGTGGCCGTTTCTGCACCTACCGGTTTAGCCATACGCCTGGCCAATGAGACAGGTGTAACATTAATCGGTTTTGCCCGTGATGATCAGCATGTAATTTATACCCATCCGCAGCGCTTAACTCATAACAACTATCTGTGTGATTAACAATGAAAATAGAAAGACTGATCAAAATGGCCAATGATATCGGTGATTTTTTTAACGCAGAGAGCAACAAAGAAGTTGCCGCTGAAGGCATAGCAAAACACATTCTAAGATCATGGGATCCCAGAATGCGGCGTGAAATTATTGCTTATTGCCAGCAAGATGGTGCGGCATTAAGTGATCTGGTTAAAACAGCAGTGTCCAGACTTGAACTGGTTTAACGTTGAACTGTGTTTTAGGTTGCGTTTTATGAATATATTTTTTTAAAATAATGGCTTATATTTAATCAATAACTGTTTGTGCAGCACAAGTTGAGGTGGCTTTAGCTGCATCTACATCACTGCCTCGATTGTTTTTTGGATTGGAAATTATTAAAAGCTCCGAGGGATTAATCATGAAAACGACAGATGAATACAGGCAAAAACTGATAACTGAACTTATAGAACAGAGCGCCAGGATTGATGTGTTGGTAGTAAAATCCCGACAGGAAACGGCAGATATGAAATTAACCTACGATCAAGAGCTCGAAGGGTTACGGATCAAGCAACAAGAAACCACTAAAAAACTGCAAGCGTTAGAAGATCTGGGCAGCAATGCTTGGGAGAATATCGGAGACGGTGGCTAAAAATTTTTGGAGTTTCTCATAGGCCGCGGGTTAAGTTAAACCGAACCGTAACCAGCGCATCGATATGGCAAATATTGAGTTACACCATCGCTCGACAATTGCTACTGCATTACTCTAATTCCTCATCTTTGTTATGCCACGCACTATAAGTTTTTTGCCATACGATCAATTGTTTGTCGCGTGTGGCGTCATATTGGCGATATTACTGGACTGTTTTCTGATTCCGATACAGGTAGCATGTAAACTCATACTACCAAGCAAGATCGCATTAGGGGCTTGTGCTCCCCGCGATGTTTACGAGACACTTTGTAGAGCCGCTGATACAGTGGCGTGACAATCAAGCAAAGAATGATTGAAATTATACACACCTTATCCTGTTAGCAAATGAAGGCTAAAAATGAGTATCAAATCCAGTTTAATAAAGATGGTAATAAAATTGACACCCAACATATTGATCATTTGGGTGTCAAATATAATCCTTAAGGGCATTGCAGAATTAATAGAATTTAGTTTCGACCTCGAAGCGCGGACAGTCTATGCACAAACAAGACTCTACGGTGAAAAAGAAACGATTGAAGTTTGGCTGGAAGATTTTGCTGTTTTTAGTGATGGTGAATCCTACAGATTTATCATTCACCAAGCAAAATCAGATCGACCTTGGCTGAATAATTTATTGGCCCGTATCATAGGAAAAGCCTGGAAAATTCCTGCGATACCTCAATTGACTGCTCAACTTGAGCTTTTAACCGAGTTGTTTAAAGCCAAAACCCCAGCACTGGAAAAAATTGATTGAGATT
>JAYTJI010000302.1:0-3947 GCA_043731245.1 Methylococcaceae bacterium
CAAATAATTAAGGTGAATAACATGCAAACGATTACCTTTACAACCGATGATAATGTCAGTCAGTTATTACAGGACATTGCCAAAGAGAATAATAAACCGGCCGGTGAAATTATTGCTGAATCGTTACGTTATTATGCAGAAATGCTACAAAGAAAAAAGCTACGCCAGCAAATCAAATACGCGTCTAACTTAGTGGCTAAGCAAAGCTTGGAAATCAATCAATCCTTAGCAGCGAGTAATGCAGATGGGCTTTAAGCGGGGTGATGTGCATTTAGTTAATTTCAATCCCTCAAAAGGCACGGAAGCGGGAAAAATTCGCCCGGCGCTTATAGTGCAATGCAATGATTTAAACGATGTAGGCCACCCCAGCACCCTTGTTTTACCGCTGACTACTCAGGTTCATGCAAATGCTCAGCCCTTGCGCTTCAACCTTGCCGCGCGTGAGGCGCTAAGCAAATCATCCGATGTCATGATTGACCAAGCCCGCGCGATAGATAATCAGCGCATTACCTCAGAGCCGTTGACGTCGCTTTCTGAAGAGGAAATGGCGACGATTGAGCGGTATATGAAAATCATTTTGGGTTTTGAGCAATGAGTCCATCAATAGTACCCAATCGCGAAAAACCCAAAACATTCATATGAAATATCTGCTGGATATTCCGATAATCAATCTTTGGTCTGATTAGGCACATGGAACCAGAACCCATCTACCTGTCACGTCTGCAACATTACCTGTTTTGCCCCCGGCAATTTGCCTTAATCGAGCTGGAAGACATCTGGACTGAAAACCAGTTTACCGCCGAAGGTCAAGTACTGCACCAGCGGGTAAATCAGGCTGACCAGCAAAAACGCGGGGCGGTGCGTACCGTGTGGGCGTTGCGTTTAGGCCACGCTGAATTGGGCATAGAAGGCGTTGCCGATGTTGTGGAATACCATAAACAAGCGGATGGGATAGAAATACCCTATCCGATTGAATATAAACGCGGCAAGCCCAAGACGCACCGTGCCGATGAGGTGCAGCTCTGCGCCCAGGCGCTCTGTTTGGAAGAAATGCACGGCGTATCAGTACCTGAGGGGGCGTTGTTCTATGGCGAAGTTCGCCGTCGGCATCCGGTCATTTTTGATGCTGAATTACGCGACTTAACGCAGCAAACCATCGTGGCCTGCCGAACGATTGTGCAAACCAAAACCACACCTAAAGCCATCTACAAGTCGAAAAAATGCAACGCTTGCTCGTTGATCGACCAATGCCACCCGAAAGGTTTTCATAAATCGGCTGCCGCATGGTTGGCAGCACAACTCACTGAGGATTAACCTTGCGCCCATTACGTAACGTCATTTATATTCAAACGCAAAATTCCTGGCTGCACAAAGACAATGAAAACCTGGTATTAAAAGTGGAGAAGGAAACCAAAGCACGCGTACCTATTCATAAATTGCAGGGTTTAGTGTGTTTTGGGCAGGTGACTATTTCGCCCTACCTGATGGCACATTGTGCAGAAAACGGCGTAACCATTACCTTTTTAAACATGTTCGGCAAATTTCTGGCGCGGGTGGAAGGCCCCGTCAGCGGCAATGTGCTGTTACGCAGAACGCAACATATAACCGGCCATAATGTCGACAAAAGTGTTGCCATTGCCCAGACGATGTTGACCGGAAAGCTGTATAACCAGCGTTATGTAATCAGGCGATACTTGCGTGATCACAGCGACAAAATTACTGATGACAAAGTGCTTGCGGACTTACAAACCGCAGAAAAACGGCTGACCCGTTGTTTAACCCAACTCCCTGATTGCAAGGCAATCGACACCTTGATGGGGCGCGAAGGCGAGGCGGCGCAAGTCTATTTTGGCGTATTTAACCATTTGATTCGCCAAGCTGATTTCGAGTTTGATACCCGCAGACGCAGGCCACCGACTGACCCTGTCAATGCACTGATGTCATTTTGCTATACCTTGCTGACCCATGATTGCCGTTCTGCACTGGAAACCACCGGCCTTGATCCAGCCAGTGGTTTTTTACACCAATTACGCAGTGGCAGACCATCGTTAGCGTTAGATTTGGCGGAAGAATTTAGACCGATGATTGACCGGTTTGTGTTGTCGTTAATCAACAAGCGACAACTGACCCTTAAAGATTTTGAGACGTGGCCGAATGGTTCGGTCACCTTAAAAGATGAACCGCGTAGAACCTTGTTAGCCGCCTGGCAAGACCGTAAACAGGATACGCTAATGCACTCGTGGTTTGAAGAAACCGTGCCGGTCGGATTGCTGCCCTGGCTACAGGCACAGGTGTTAGCACGGTTTTTGCGCGGTGATTGTGATAGTTATGTGCCGTTTTTGTGGAAATAGATAAAGGTATTTAAGATGATGATTTTAGTGACTTATGATGTCAGTTTTAAAAGTGATACCGGGCCAAAACGCCTGCGTAGAATGGCTAAGTTATGTCTGATCTACGGGCAACGGGTACAATATTCTGTATTTGAAATTGAGGTGGATATGGCGCAATGGACGAAATTAAAGAATGATTTAATAAACGTTATGGACGAATCGCTGGATAGTTTAAGGTTTTATTATTTAGGCAATAATTGGGAACGGCGTGTTGAACACATTGGTGCCAAAGCGGTATTGGACTTAAACGGTTTGTTATTATTGTAATGCGACACCTAAGTGAACATAAAAGCACCAATCTTTTATAGCTATTTAACACATTGATTTTTATTGTTTTTTATTTTTATGATAAATGAATTATAATGCTTTTTGCAGATGCTTTGATTGGTTCGCAATTTATTGGTTATTTTACCAATAAATTCAATTGATTAAGCATACGCAGTCGCGCCCCCCGTGGGCGCGTGGATTGAAACTTTGAAAACCGGCAGGGTTTCGACTGTTCTTGTCGCGCCCCCCGTGGGCGCGTGGATTGAAACAATTATTTGTTGAGATGTCGAAGATGGATCAACGTCGCGCCCCCCGTGGGCGCGTGGATTGAAACATATACCGCTTGTTGGTTCGGGCGTTCCTTATGGTCGCGCCCCCCGTGGGCGCGTGGATTGAAACCTTTTGATGTAATTAATATTTGCCAGGCGATGGTCGCGCCCCCCGTGGGCGCGTGGATTGAAACATCGTTATCATGTTTTTTATGGTATGAGTCAACGTCGCGCCCCCCGTGGGCGCGTGGATTGAAACACCTGTTGAGACGTGGAGTTATACGGGTAAAGAGTCGCGCCCCCCGTGGGCGCGTGGATTGAAACATCCATAACAGTATAATCATCCCAATCACACAGTCGCGCCCCCCGTGGGCGCGTGGATTGAAACAAACCACGTTCTGGTTATATCAATTTAAAAAAGTCGCGCCCCCCGTGGGCGCGTGGATTGAAACATTGATGGTGTCTTTAAGCCATGTTGGACATAGTCGCGCCCCCCGTGGGCGCGTGGATTGAAACAGTTTATGGCTAACACTCATCGTCAATTTCCTGTCGCGCCCCCCGTGGGCGCGTGGATTGAAACAGATCTTGATGTTATTGTTGATGATGCAAAAGCGTCGCGCCCCCCGTGGGCGCGTGGATTGAAACCCAGTAATTTGACGCTGCAAATGAGCTGCTTGGTCGCGCCCCCCGTGGGCGCGTGGATTGAAACCATAGGTGGGGGTGGGGTAGCTGGTTATAATTGTCGCGCCCCCCGTGGGCGCGTGGATTGAAACGTTGTGCCCAAACTGCCACGGCTGTATTACCTGTCGCGCCCCCCGTGGGCGCGTGGATTGAAACTTGATAAAAACAACCAATTTAACATTTCAAGACGGTCGCGCCCCCCGTGGGCGCGTGGATTGAAACTAAGACCGTTGATCTAACGCCGGTTGTTAATCGTCGCGCCCCCCGTGGGCGCGTGGATTGAAACTTTCGGATTCCGTTTTCCGAACTTATAATGATCGTCGCGCCCCCCGTGGGCGCG
>JAYTJI010000303.1:0-1122 GCA_043731245.1 Methylococcaceae bacterium
ATCGCTGCTTTCGGTATGAACCAGATCGCCACTGCGTTGCAAGACAAAATAACCGCGTCTTAACGCTTCTTCTTTGGCATCATCATTGATATGGAATGCGGCTATTGCGCCATATTGCTTGAATGCCTGGTAGATGGGGAACAGTTGTTTAAAATGCTTCATTTTCCGGTCCAGCTTATCAAGATCATTTTTGTGCGCCTTGTATTTTACTTCGACAACTGCGATAGCATCGCCATTGGTCATGACCAGATCATATTCTTCCTGAATTTGACCGCGGTGCTTTTCCATGTTTTTTACCACATCATCAAAGTGAATCTTGCCTAAGCGGGTGTTTTTTATCAGGCTTTGAAAAAAAAACTCCTCGGCAACATCGCCCTGATTGTTGGTTACATTGCCCAGCGTAACACCCATACGGTCTAGTTTTTCAGTCAACATTTTATCATTGCGTTTCATTTGCTCGGCTGTTTCCTTTTGAGCCACCGCAATACTTGCAACCAAAGCTTTTAGTTCATCATCGGTCATTTTTAATTCCCATATATTTTATGGTGTTCGCAAGATTCTAGCATAGTAAACATAAGCACATAGAAAATCAGCTACTCATTACTTCGTGCTCTTGATCATTTTAAATGGTGCAAAGACATCCGTTACATGTGCTACCGTAGAAGGGTTGACTGTTTAAATCATGCTCCATTTTAGGTCTTTCATTTTACGACTGTTGTGTTTTTCAGGCAAAAAAAGGGAGGGGTTTTACGCCCTCCCTTTTATCGGATTTGGTTTTAAGCGTTTAGCTTAGAAACCGATACCGAGGTAACCACCGGCAGTTATGCCGTCAGTATTAACGCCGTCAACGCTTCTACCGGTTAAGTTGTAACGGACATCAGCACCGATTTTAATCGCTTTCCATATAGCATACTCAGCACCTGTACCAAACACTACGCCTGGATTAAGAACCGTAACACCATTAGATGGAGGACTGATGACATTAATGCTTAATCCAAAAGGTATAATCCAAGGTCTAAAAGCACTGCCTTTCAAGAATTTAATTTTTGGAGCGGCAGACAATGTAAATTGACTTACCGTGACACCATTACAGCTATTATTACCAGCCCCATTAGTTACACC
>JAYTJI010000304.1:0-5671 GCA_043731245.1 Methylococcaceae bacterium
GATAGAGATTTAATGCAGGGTTTGCGTAATTTACAGCAAACCCCACTTGTGTGGTTTCCCTCTATACGTCACGCGCACAAAAACTGGGAAACTTCAGTAATTAAGTACAGGAGCTGTTGCGTTGGGGGAGCGTTGTACGACGATCCCCCACGTATAACCTTAAAGATCAGGTGTTTTAACTAAGCTAGGGCAATAGCTGGAGCGTAGTTAAAATACAGAGCCATCATCCGACATTACAGCAAGTCTTGCAGGAGTCCTGTCGTATGTAAGCTAAGTGCGCCAACGCATGACGAAACCGGGCAGCCCATCGAAGGCAATAATCGCCAGGTCACTATCACTACAAAAATTGACTGGATACCGTTTTTAGTAGCGAAAAATCCTGGCGCGTTTATGGATTAAGAAATAAATATCTACTGGGCGCAAAACTTATCATCACAATCGATCCACATGTTTTTAACCTGGCCACAATGATGCGTTGCATGGGAACAGTACGTATCGGCGGATTTAGCGCATAAATTTGCTTTACCGATAACACACTGCAGAGCCCTTATGAATCGCACTCTTTTCTTCGCTACAGTACTGTATTGTTTCTTTGTCGTTTACGGTAGTCTGGTACCGCTTGAACTTAGAAACTTATCTATAGAAACCGCGATTACCCAATTCAAAAATATTCGTTATCTCGATTTAGGTGCAGAATCCAGGGCGGATTGGATAGCGAATATTTTGCTATATATACCGCTGGCTTTTGGTGCGTCTGCTACGTTTGGCGGTTTGCGTTATCCACTGCTTCGGGCATTGCTGTCAGTGGGCGTGTTAGTTTTTTGTCTCACGCTAGCGGTTACTGTCGAATTCGCCCAGTTGTTCTTTCCACCACGCACAGTGTCGATAAATGACTTAATCGCCGAAACTCTGGGATCAGTTACCGGCATTCTGGGCTGGCAATTCTTTGGTGCGTATTTTTCTGAGTTGTATCGTCATTTGCTACGTAGCAGCTTGCTTTCAGCGCAGGCGGCGATAATCTTTTATTTGTTGATTTATATAACACTCAGCCTGTTTCCTTTTGATTTTGTCACCTCTTTTGCGGAGTTAAATACAAAATTAGCCAACGGTAATGATGCCTTTATTCTGCCTTTTGATGCGTGCGGTGCAGAGCCGGTGCGTTGCGGCGTTAAATTACTGGTGGAAATGGGGGTGATGTTGCCTTTGGGGCTGTTGTTTTGTTATTTGCCGTATTTGCAGCATCGCAGAACGGTGACTGTGTTGGTTGGTTTTTTCTTAGGCGCTGCAATTGAGGTTGCGCAGGTGTTTTTGTTATCCGGCTCGGGACAAGGTATTTCCGTACTAACGCGCATGGCCGGTATGGGTGCAGGAGCGAGCCTATTCGTGTGGGCTAAACAACACAAATTTACCGACCTGTTGTGGTTATTACGGCGGGTCGTATGGTTTACCCTGCTGCCGTATATATTTCTGGTGCTGTCTGTTAGCGGCTGGTTTACGGGTGACTGGTTAGCATCCGGGCAAGCCTTAACAAAGCTAACAGAGACCCGTTTTTTACCGCTGTATTATTTTTATTACACTTCTGAAGGTGTTGCTCTAGTAAGCCTGTTAAGCAATCTAGGCATGTATTTCCCGGTCGGGTTATTGTGTTGGGCAAATTTTTTTAGTGTAAATCATGAGCGCCGCGCTCCGCATTGGTTTTATGTTGGTCTGCTTGCAGCACTGTTCGCGCTGGTAGTCGAGACAGGTAAATTATTTTTAGCTAATAAACACACCGACCCTAGTGATATATGGCTGGCTTTTATTGCTGCGGCAGGTTGTTATGCGTTTATGAACCGTTTGGTGCAATGGCTTAATCGCGACAAAACTACGATTAAGCCATCGATAATCGAACGTGCTGCACAAGCACAGATTCCCACCTCGGAAAAATCCAATGCGTCGGCACTGCCTGCTTACGAAGTTGGTAAACGTTGGCGGATCGTATCTTTCCTGTTGTGGGGCATTATTACTTTCGCGTTATTTAATTATCCGATAGCGCCGGTATGGCTGGGGCTGTTTTTAATCGGCTACACCGCGTTGTTAGTGTATTTTCCCTACGCGTGGTTGGTCGCTATTCCTGCTTTATTGCCGATTATGGATTTTACGCCTTGGACGGGGCGTTTTTTCTTTGATGAGTTTGATTTAGTGATACTGTCCACGTTGGCGTTTTACTACTGGCAAAAACCCAAGGGGCGTAACCGCTCACTGTTCTCGATGTCAACAATGTTACTTTTAACTGCGTTCAGTCTGTTGTACATCGTGAGTTTATGCAAAGGTTTGTTGCCTTTGCATGAGCTGAATGCCAACGCCTTTAGTAATTATTACAGTAACTATAACAGCTTACGCGTCGGTAAAGGCTTCATCTGGAGTTTATTGCTGTTGCCTTTGTTGCAACTTACGATGCGGCGTTACCGCTATGCCCAGCACTATTTTGCTTATGGTGTATTGCTGGGTTTAACAGGCGTAGCCGTATTTGCGATTTTCGAACGTTTGACGTTTGCCAGCTTATTTGATTTTGCTAGCGACTACCGGATTAACGCCCTGTTTTCAACCATGCACGCGGGCGGTGGTCACATTGAATCATATTTGATGCTGAGCTTACCGTTCATCGCACTGTTATTTATTAAGTCAACGCACAGTTTAATTAGAAGTTTATCGGGCATCGCTTTGTTTATTGCCGGGTTATATACACTTCTGGTAACTTATTCGCGCGGCGGATATATCGGTTTTGGCATTGGCTTTGTAGTTTTACTGTTGGCTTTGCTGGTTAGTTTTAGAAAACACACACTGTTTTCAAAAAAACCGTTGTTAATAATACCGTTGCTGGCAATTAGCCTTGTTATGGCGTTGCCGGTATTGCGTGGCAGTATGGTTCAGCATCGGTTCAACGTCGCCGATCAAGACCGCGATAGCCGGGTGGGGCACTGGCAGGATGCGTTAGCAATGCGGGATGGCGATGTGGCGACCACATTATTTGGTATGGGTTTAGGCAGTTATCCACGTACTTTTTTTTGGCTCAACACAGAAAATATCCATCCTGCGACCTATGAAATCGCCAATGAAAAAGGCAATAATTATTTACGCTTGCGCGGTGGTGACGCATTATTTATGGGTCAATACCTGGCTATTGAACCGCACACACCCTATCGTTTAGTTATGGATATACGCGGTGAAACCGACAAGATGGCTTTATCCACCTCGCTATGTGAAAAATCCGTACAGTATTCCTTACGTTGTAGCGCCGTCGCAACGGCAATAAACAAGCCTGACTGGGCGCATGTCGAGCAAATCATTAACAGTCATGATGTTGGCGAACGTGTTGCAGGTGGATTGTTAAAACGTCCGATACAACTGAGTTTTTATAATGGTAACGGTACGGGTAAATTGCTGGATGTGGATAATGTGCAATTGTTCGATGCAGCAGGCACTAATGTGCTAAAAAACGGTGATTTTACGCAGAGCAGTGATCATTGGTTTTTTTCAGCCGAAAAACATAATCCGTGGCATATCTTTAATTTCTGGGTACATCTGTTATTCGACCAAGGCTGGTTAGGCGCTAGCGCGTTTTTTCTGTTATTTGCCAAAGGCATTTACTCACTTTGCCGCCAACTGCCGGGGCAAGATGTTTTTGCCGCCATTTTACTGTCATCGTTTAGTGGCTTTATGGTCGTCGGTTTTGTTGACAGCCCCTTTGACGCACCGCGCTTAACCCTATTATTTTTCTTATTGCTGTTCTTTGCATTGCTGCGTACACCGCATGCGTGGGCTAAAAATACTAATTAATAGTGCCTTACCATAGCAAATAAAAAACCGGTGACTTTAGTTTCAATACTAATATAAATCACGAATCGTCGACTTTATCAGCAAGCATGGTCAGCTGTTTAATTAATGCCGCTAATTCCTCAGTAGTTTCTGCGCGTACGGTGGTATGAGCAACTTTACGGCCTTTGCGGGGGGCTTTATCGTAAAGATGCAAATGTGCTTGAGGAATTGCCAATAACTCTTCCGTCACCGGTAGTCCGCCAATAAAATTAACCATTGCCGCTTTGCCAATGGGTCTTGTTGCACCTAAGGGCAAATCTAAAATAGCCCGCAAATGATTTTCAAACTGACTGGTTTCAGCGCCTTCAATCGTCCAATGGCCGGAGTTATGGACACGCGGAGCAAACTCATTAGCTATCAATTTGCCGTCTATTTCGAATAATTCCAACGCCAATACGCCGACATAATCCAGTTCTTTCATTAAGCGAGATATGTACGCTTCGGCCTGCTGCTGCATGGGATCATTATCACAACATTCCGAAACACGCAGAATGCCGCCGCGATGTAAATTTTCAGATAGCGGATAGAAAACAATAGCGCCTGAAATACTGCGTGCTGCGATGATAGAAACTTCCCGGTTAAACGGCACAAAGGCTTCGACTATAGCGGGCGCTCCGTCCAATAACGCCCAGGCGGCTTTTAAATCATCAGCCGATTTGAGTAGGGACTGGCCTTTGCCGTCATAGCCCAGTGTGCGGCTTTTTAAAATGGCTGGCCAGCCAATCTTTGACATCGCCTGTTCCAGGCTTGCAAAACTATCCACTGCTGCATAAGCCGGAGTAGGAATATCCAGGTCGTGAAAAAAGCTTTTTTCAATTAATCTATCCTGCGCGACCGCTAAGGCTTTGGGAGAAGGGTGTACCTGAGTATGTGAGGCAAGAAACTCAGCTACATCGGCTGGCACATTTTCAAACTCGTAAGTGACCACATCAGCACGTTCTGCAAGCTGGGCGAGTAAACGTGGATCGTTATAATCGCCAAGTAGATGTTCACCCAGCTTGTTGGCACAGGCGTCGGCTGATGGATCAAGAAAGATGAAATCAACACCTAAAGGATAACCCGCTAAAGCTATCATTCGCGCAAGCTGGCCTGCGCCAAGTATACCGACTATCATAAAATCACCTCGCGTGGATCGGAGTGCGCCAGCACGGTTTCGGTCTGCTCATTTCTAAAGGCATTCAAGGCGTCACGATAACGGGTATGTTTATTGCTGATAATAGCCGCTGCTAATAATGCCGCGTTGATAGCACCGGCTTTGCCGATAGCTAGTGTACCAACTGGAATACCCGCCGGCATTTGCACGATGGACAATAAGGAATCCATGCCATTCAAAGCCTTGGACTGCACCGGAACGCCCAGCACTGGAAGCGCTGTTTTCGCCGCTGTCATGCCCGGTAAATGTGCCGCACCGCCCGCACCTGCGATGATGACTTCCAGGCCTTTAGACTCCGCTGTTTCTGCGTAATGGAACAATTTGTCAGGGGTCCGGTGTGCCGAAACAACTTCACACTCATGAGGAATGCCCAATCGCTCTAGTGTTTCAGCCGCAAAGCGCATAGTTTCCCAGTCAGAGGTCGAACCCATGATGATGCCAACCAGTGCAGTCATGTATGTCTCCTTATAGTATCAGTACAATCTGGATGTTTTTAAAGGCGCGTAGTATCGCATAAATGGCGTGGTGATGTTTTCTAAGTTGCGGGGGATTTTAGCAGGCAAAGAGTATATTCCAATAGATAAATGAGTCTGAAAAAAGGAAAAATAAATTCTTATAACTCAGCCGCTTTTTAGGTCTCGTTCATTAATTGTTTTAAAT
>JAYTJI010000305.1:0-1492 GCA_043731245.1 Methylococcaceae bacterium
CTGTAAACGCGTAGCAGTCTCACCAAACATGCGCACAAACAAACGGCGCTGCAACATTTCAACCACATAAAACTGTAGAGCCACCAAGCTGTTGCTAAAACTTAATATGACTAGCAATATCACGGTCAGTACCAGTAATGGCTGAAACAAGGCACCAAAAGCAATGGTGTTGACTAACGCTTGAACAGCAACTGGGGTAGCTAACGACAGTACGCCAATACCAACACCGTAAGTGATTAGAATTCCGATGTCTTCACGTTCTAATGTTATTAGCTTTTGCAATCGCTGCAACGGGCTATGCGCGTAATCCATAAAAGTTTAGTCCAAGAAGATTCATTTACTTTTTATAAAATATTATTACAATCAACAAGAATCGTATATAATCTGTGAAAAATAGTAATACTATTTTTTAAGGTTGTAAAGATTATTTTTGGGTTATCGATAACAGGTTTTATACCATCTCTTTAAAACCAAAATAGTAGTCTGTAACTAATTTTATTAGAGCGAAACAGAGATTATGGTAATTGAATTGCATATAAAGATGAATGAGAAGTTGTTTCTCAGAAACCCGGAACAATCCGAACTGGGGAGGAAAATAATCATGCACAGTATCCAGCTAATACATAAAAACGGCTTTGAAGCGTTTACCTTCAGAAAGTTAGCCGAGGTAATTGGTACCACCGAGGCTGGCGTTTATCGGTACTTTGAAAACAAGCACCGCTTGCTGATCTATATTGTCGCCTGGTACTGGACGTGGCTGGAATATCAGGTCATGTATCAAACCAACAATATTAACGATCCCGTCGTTAAGCTTAAAATGATCATCAAGTTATTGGCTACAACAGTGGAAGATGATCTAAGGACTAGTTATGTCGATGAAAGTCTGTTGCATCAAATCATTATCACGGAAGGTTCTAAAACGTATTTAACGAAACGGGTGTCGGAAGATAATAAGGATAAGTTATTTAAGCCTTACAAAGACTTATGTGCCCATATCGCTAACATTATTCTGGAATACAAGCCTAATTATCGCTACCCAAAATCATTAGCTTCCACCATTATTGAAATGGCACATTTTCAGAATTTTTTTAAGGATCATTTGCCGTCTTTGACTGATTTTGGTGAAAGCAAAGACGAATCCAACACAGTTGCTTTTCTTGAGGATATGCTTTTTCGTGTATTGACCATGGAGATTTCATAGTGAGCTTTTGATTTTTGTGACCTCCATTTATTCTTTAAGAGAAACTCAATGGCAATGCTTTATCTCTAGAGATAGCGGTCATTTTAGATGTATTCAATAACAACTAAGGGTGAATCGATAATTGTCATTTGTGCTGCGTTATACGTCTTGGAGAGTCTGCTTTGCTCATTCCGAACGTCAGCTATAAATATATTTAAAGGACAGGTTTTGGCCGATTTGTAACATTCAACCATCAAGCTCAAATACCGGCTTTTTAGGCTAAATGATGTTGGCGAGCAATCTTTGTATCCA
>JAYTJI010000306.1:0-2582 GCA_043731245.1 Methylococcaceae bacterium
GCAGGGCCGTGATCGTGATGATCATCGGCATGATGATCATGTTCATCTATGACAGCAGACATACTTTATACCTCAAGGATAGTTAAAAAAGAGTGAGTCGATAAGCGTATCGGAGGCTTATTCATCGTCATCATCAGGCAGCGCAGTTTGCTTTGGTTGTAATTCGTCACCCACTTTATTGCCCAAATTATTGCGCACATATGTCATCAGCTCTGCAAATTCTTTAGCATTCAGCTTATCAAATTTTGGCATTTTTGAAGTGCCTGCACGCAAGAAGCCATCTAAAGACTCCCATTTTCCTGTCGCAATAGCGCTGCCCGTTAAAGCTGGAATTAAGCCGGGGACACCTGCACCATTAATTTGATGACAGCCGACACAGTTTTTTAAATAAACCGATTCGCCATGTGCTACTAATTGCTCACGGCTTTGGTCACTCAAATCCGGTTTTTGTTTTTGCTGCTCCAGGGTCTTTTTTACCCACGCATCATATTCCGGCTGCTCCATCGCAATAACGACAATAGGCATAAAACCGTGGTCTCTACCGCACAATTCGGTACATTGACCGCGATAAGTGCCCGCTTTCTCAACCGAAGTCCAGGCTTCATTGATAAAGCCGGGGTTAGCGTCTTTTTTCCAGCCGAAATCAGGCACCCACCAGGAGTGAATCACATCAATTGAAGTCAGTAAGAAACGTACTTTTTTCCTGACTGGAATCACTAAAGGTTTATCAACATTTAATAAATAATGAGGCACAGAACGGGGATCGACACCTGCTGTCCGGTGCGCTTTTTCACTGGCTTCATCTAAATGGCTTTCAAAATGAATATCATTATCCTGATATTTGTAGTCCCAATACCATTGCCGCCCTGTCACTTGAATGGTCATGTCTGATTTTTCAACATCATTCAATTCAATCATCGTTTTTGTTGCGGGTATCGCCATTAAAACCAGAATAACGATTGGAATAATAGTCCAAATGATTTCAATAGTGGTATTTTCATGAAATTGTTCCGCTTTATGCCCTTTTGATTTACGATGATGGTAAATCGAGTAAAACATGGCACCAAACACCAGAATGCCTATGCCCACACAAATCCACAGAATCAGCATATGCAGGTCATAAATGTCATTACTGACCTTGGTAACCCCTTCCTTTAAATTGAGAGTGTAATCCGCCTGCGCATTCCCTAGGCCTGAAGCCATTAAGATAAGACCTGCGAATAGTTGCTTTGTTTTGTTCACGGAGCAGCCTCTTCGATAGTAGTTATTAAACTCTTAAAAGTGTTATATCGTTTCGTAATCTCAAGACTTTTGAACAGCCCGTCTTGCTCCCTTTACGTAATAATTATTACAAAAACGTAGGGATTTTAACCTATGAAGCCTGTCTATACCAGCTGTCCTTTGTATGATTTTAATATTGTGCAAAAAAAAGGCTTGTGAATCACATGACTCACAAGCCTTTTGTTGTTACCAGGAAGTAGCTATCAACTATTCAAAGCGCCTGCATAAGGCATATCAAAAGTTGGAATATGATTGTCTAGCCAACCCTTAACCATTTGCCCAACTTCTTCAGTAACATCCGCCTCGCCAGCAAGGAACTTTGTTTGTAATCCACCACAAACGCCCACCAGCGCATCATGCTCTGCCTTGTGGCGATCATAGCCTGCATAGCCTTTGGCCTGCATTTCTTTTTCTTCATGGGCAAAATGCCCGACAACATAGGCGATCAAATCATCCAACTGACCACCTATTGCTGAACGGGCCGCCCCACCTGTTGCCAAATCATATAATTTATTAAGCTTGCCAAACAAAATCTTGTGTTCGTCGTCTGCGAAACCAACATTTGTGCCATATTGACTAGCTGTCCACGTAATTAAAGCCATAATTTTCTCCTGTGTTTCGTTATATTTATATTAACCACACAAAAATTATGGATTATATCCCGCCTTAAGTCAATTTTAGTGTAGCTTACTCAAAAAAGACGGCTCAATTCGACAACCACCGACCTCAGGGTGATCCATTACATCCTGTTCAAAATCTCTGTAAGTCGGTAACTGGAAAGCAATACGGTTTATTTTTCCGCCAGAGAATTCAAATTCCATCGCCCCACCTTTAGCGCGTGGACTGCCTTCTTTGGTAGTAAACAACAAAATACCTACATTAGCAGCAGGCTTACCTTGTTGATCAGGAAGAATACGGGCACAACTCAATTCGTTAATAGTCAATCCGGAAAAGACCTGCACTAACTGCCGTGCGCTAATAGTAACGCCCTCCCCGGGAATAGTGGCAAGCTTATTCACGATCGAGACAGGTGTGGCAGGGGCAGCGTTTGATGCGGGCACAGAAGCCGACACTGGAGTGGAAGTCGGCTCGAGTGTCGGTGGAGCCAATAATTTCTCTAAACCGAAATCACCCAAATGATTTTGCAACAAAACTGTGCCGTCGCCATTCTTGGCGGTGGCTAATAAAGGAAATAACTGTTGCTCCATTTCGGTTTTATTAGGGTTTTTTAGCACAGAAATCAGCTGCCGCTCAATCGATTTAAGCGGTGTAAAAAACTGTTCTTTTTTCTGGCTCGATTC
>JAYTJI010000307.1:0-1364 GCA_043731245.1 Methylococcaceae bacterium
ATCAGTGCTAAACATCTTTAGGAGCTCCTTGAAATACATTCCATGAATTGGCTATGCAATACAGACATGAAGCTTTATATTTTTCTTCGCACCCACTTCAGTTGCTTTTAAATCATTGCGCAAAAAAAAGGGGACTTTAAAAAATAAAGCCCCCCTTTTTTATCTAAAACGACTATCAGGACTCGGATGAAGCCTTTTTCTTTTCGGTTTCATAAACCAAAATTGGCTCGGATTGACCTAAAATAACGCTTTCATCGACCACTACTTTGCTAATATTATCCGCTGATGGTAACTCATACATAGTATTCAGTAAGACATTTTCAACAATAGTTCTAAGCCCTCTGGCACCAGTTTTCCTTTCCATAGCCTTGCGAGCAATTGCGCTTAAAGAATCATCGCGAAATTCCAGCTCAGCACCTTCCATCTCAAATAAGTGCTTATATTGCTTGGTCAGTGCATTTTTTGGCTCTGTCAATATTTGTACCAAAGCTTGCTCATCCAACTCTTCTAAAGTCGCTATAATCGGCAATCGCCCAACAAACTCAGGAATCAATCCATATTTTATCAAATCTTCAGATTCGACTTCCGCAAACAACTGCCCGATGTTTTTAGATTCATCCTTGGTTTTAACATCGGCTGAAAAACCTATGCCGCCTTTTTCAGAACGCGCCTTGATAACACGATCCAAACCGGCAAAAGCACCACCTACTATAAACAGGATATTGGCAGTATTAACCTGTAGAAACTCCCCTTGCGGATGTTTGCGGCCGCCTTGAGGTGGCACAGAAGCAATAGTGCCTTCAATTAATTTCAGTAAGGCTTGCTGAACACCTTCACCTGAAACATCACGAGTAATAGACGGGTTGTCAGATTTTCTGGAAATTTTATCAATTTCGTCGATGTAAACGATACCGGTTTCAGCTTTTTCCACATCGTAATCACATTTCTGTAGGATTTTCTGAATAATATTTTCTACATCTTCACCAACATAGCCGGCTTCAGTCAGTGTCGTCGCATCAGCTATAGTAAACGGCACATCCAGCAAACGCGCCAATGTTTCAGCCAGCAAGGTCTTCCCCGAGCCAGTGGGCCCGATCAATAAGATATTACTTTTTGCTAATTCAACAGTGTCCTTTTTCGACTTACTGCGTAAACGTTTATAATGATTATAAACAGCCACGGCCAATATTTTTTTTGCCCGCTCCTGTCCGATAACATAGCCATCGAGCTCTTCTTTTATTTCTTTTGGTTTAGGTAAATCACTGCCCCCAAAAGAAGAAGAATCATCTTGTAATTCGTCTTTTATGATGTCGTTACAAAGCTCGACACACTCATCACACACATAAACTGAAGGCCCGGCAATA
>JAYTJI010000308.1:0-1232 GCA_043731245.1 Methylococcaceae bacterium
GCGCAGCAGGGATTGGTTATCGATCTGAAAAAGGTATCGTTTTTTGTCGGCAGAGAATTCATCTCGTTCCGACGCAGGAGTCCGATGCCTATCTGGCGCAGAGCGTTGTTCCGATTTCTATTTCAGAACTCGTCGAGCGCAATTGAGTTTTTCAAAATCCCAGTTGAACAGGTTCTCGAAATTGGCATCCGTGTCGAATTGTAGCGATAACTTCTGTGCCAAGTCTTGAATGGCACGTCGAAAACTGTCTGGATATGGCGGTCTTTTCGTGAGAATTCCTGGAGATTAATATTTTTCGTATTCATCCTTCTAATTCTGGTTTTTAGCGATTAGTTTTATCCAGGCTGGCTTTAACATCCGGGCAACTGGATGGAGCGAATTGTTGTTCGATGTTATGGAGACTTTGCTCAATAATATCCAGACGGTCACTCATATGACGGATAGCAAGTTCGGCGTGTACATTTACACTGTGGTCGATTTCAGCATCAAGGCGGTCTTTGGTGTTTTGTCGGTTCTGGGACATCATAATAATAGGCGCTTGCAAGGCAGCTGTCATAGACAAAATGAGATTCAGAAAAACATAGGGATAAGGGTCGAAAGCATCCTTGTGCGGTCCGAGTATTTCAGTGTTCAGAAAAGCCCAGCCAACCATGGCAACCAAAAAAATCAAGATAAACGTCCATGAGCCGCCGAAAGCCGCAATGGCATCGGAAGCACGCTCCCCAAAGCTACTACGAGCAATAAATTCTTTGTTAGCGTTGCGCGGCATACTGATCCGCGCGAGTGCTTTCTCAATGACTTTACGTTCATGAGGCGTTAACTGCTCGCCCTCTAAACTGGAATAAAGTTTGTTGATATTTTCATTGTTTTCGCTCATGTATGATTGACCTCACATATAGTTTATTATCGTCAACATTATCGCATTAAACCAACTGGTTATTCTGCGGATATTTCTGTAACAGCATCCATGAGAAATTAGATGAATAAAACCAAGTTGTTTTCGAACCATACCCTTTTCACAGTATTGTTACTGATGTCCCTAATAGGCATTTCTGTCCCGGATATTTCAGCAATGGCAAGCCATTTTTACTGGATTTCCATGATAATTTTGTTTGGGGCGATATCGATTTTTGCTAACTATAATCAAACAGAATATGCAGATAAAATCCAGCAAAAGAAAGTTGTTTTGATTCAATTATTGCATTGGATGGGCGGATTGGTGACGGTCATGA
>JAYTJI010000309.1:0-2690 GCA_043731245.1 Methylococcaceae bacterium
AATACAACCCCAAGCCAAATGAAATTATTCTTAACGCGGATTGGTGATAACTGTAAGGTCATCATCGATGGTGATATAGAACAGAAAGATATATCTACTCAATCGGGGCTTTCGGACGCCGTTAGTAGGCTCAAGCACACAAAAAAAGTAGGGATAGTAGAATTTACGGTTGACGATGTCGTTCGCTCAGGAATTGTAAAAGATATTATTAGAGCGTATTCCAACTGATGGATTTTCAGCTAATGGCGTTAAAACGGTTAAGTTAAACGAAATCATGAAATGAAAGCTCACTTTTTCAGCGAGAAGGTGGGCAAGTTACCAACTTAGATACTTTGACGGTTTCCATCACTAACTTAACAGCCGTCTTTTCTAACCGCTTAAAACACCAGAGAATATCGAGCATTATCAGGGAACTTTGACTTTCTTTTCGAATTCTGACTGGTTCAAATGGCGCACATCTTCGCCTTTAATCATATAAACCGGATGTTCTCAGATATAAGTGGAAAGATCGCCAATTTTATCCAGTGCGCGAACTGTCCAGATCATTCGGCGCATTACGCTATTGAGACTGTGAAAGTATTCTGAAAACCGGCTTAAAAACGTTTTTACCATTTTCCAAGCAATTGTTTTTACTTAAGACCGGAGTAAAAAAACATGTTTTTTTTACACTCCACACACTAATACTTTCACAGTATCTATTGTTAATGCACCCGCGCTTCTTTCTGGTTGGCCTCACGGTTTCCCCCTTGCGTTTCGCTACGGTTGTCGTTACTACTTCCGGTTATCTCTTTTCAGATAACAAGTTTTTGCCCATGCCGGCGAGCAACGCTTTTTTGCCCGACATTTCCGGTGGCCGCATCGGAGTGTCGAACTCGACCTACCTAGCTATAGCATACAAATGTATCTTTACAAGACCTGACTTCAAATACAAGCTACCGGCTAGGCATTAGCATTGCGTATATTAATGCTCACTTCCCGATGAAAACCCGTGTTTTTTGCCGGGAGTGTAGAATCATGGTTGATTGAAAGCACGCCCTTCGTCGTTGTATCCAACGACCCTGTTTTTCCCTTATACCTACAAGCACAATATTTATTTCTGCATTTGTGATTAAACGTAAAATTGGTTATTCTTTAAACCTCACGCATACTAGGGTAGTTACACTTCTTTTTGCTCATCACAGGGTAGTCTAATGAAAAACCAGCAAACGCTTACAATCGATGGAAATCAGGCTGCCGCTACGGTAGCGCATAAACTCAACGAAGTCATCGCGATTTACCCGATAACGCCGTCGTCCAATATGGGGGAATGGGCCGATGAATGGTCATCTCGCGGGCAAGTCAATTTATGGGGGACAGTGCCGCAAGTGACGGAAATGCAAAGTGAGGCCGGTGCTGCTGGAGCAATCCACGGCGCGTTACAGGCTGGCTCGATGGCAACCACATTTACTGCTTCCCAGGGCTTGTTGCTGATGCTGCCCAATATGTACAAAATTGCCGGCGAATTAACACCGACGGTGTTTCATATTGCCGCGCGTTCGCTGGCTTGTCAGGGCTTGTCGATTTTCGGTGACCATAGCGATGTTATGTCGGCACGGATGACGGGGTTTGGCATGTTGTGCTCCAATTCACCGCAAGAAGTTATGGATTTTGCGCTGATTGCCCATGCCGTAGCCCTGGAAAGCCGTATTCCGCTGATGCACTTTTTCGATGGTTTTAGAACTTCGCATGAAGTGGCAAAAATCAATATGCTGGATGATGCTGTCCTGCGGGCAATGATTAATGAAGAGTGGGTGACCGCGCACCGAAGCAGGGCCTTAACACCCGATAAACCAGTATTGCGCGGCACTGCCCAGAATCCAGACGTGTATTTTCAAGCACGGGAAACAGTCAATCCCTTTTATGACGCAATGCCGGGGATTGTGCAAAGCGCAATGGATAAATTTGCCGGGTTGACAGGTCGCTCTTATCGCTTGTTTGAATATGCGGGTTCGCCACAGGCAGAGCGCGTTATTATTATGATGGGTTCAGGCGCGGAAGCGGTAGCGGAGACGCTCGACTATCTTAATCGGCAAGGCGAATCAGTGGGCTTGCTTAAAGTGCGCTTATACCGGCCTTTTGATGCAACCAGTCTGTTAGCCGCGCTTCCGTCTACCTGTAAAAAAATCGCTGTGCTGGATCGCACCAAAGAGCCGGGCGCGGATGGCGAACCGCTCTATAAGGATGTCCTGACCGCTCTCGCTCAAAGCTACATCAGTGGCGAATCCAAGTTTTCCGTGCTGCCAAAGGTGGTTGGCGGTCGTTATGGCCTTTCCTCCAAGGAATTCACGCCCGGTATGATCAAGGCGATTTTTGACGAATTGAGACAGGCGCAACCGAAAAATAATTTCACCATCGGCATCCACGATGATGTCACGCACACCAGTCTGGATTGGGATGCGAGTTATCGCACCGATGCGCTCGCCGAAACGTTTCAGGCCATGTTTTACGGCCTGGGCAGTGATGGCACGGTAAGCGCCAATAAAAACACCATTAAAATTATCGGCGAAGCGACCGAGCAGTTCGCTCAGGGTTATTTCGTTTATGATTCGAAAAAATCCGGCGCTATTACCGTCTCGCATTTGCGCTTTGGCCCTAATCCGATCCGCTCCACTTATTTGATTGCCGAAAACGATGCCAATTTTATCGGCTGT
>JAYTJI010000310.1:0-15979 GCA_043731245.1 Methylococcaceae bacterium
CTGTCTAATGGTTCTTTAGGTTATTTAACCCCATACTGGAAATGGTTTTGAGCGGTTTGATAATTTGAGCGCAGCAAAGTGTGTATTCCACGATCTGGATGTTTGGGTTGGTAGCAGCAGATTTACTGCCGCGATGGGAAACAAGCTCTCAGATGAGTTGCGATTTGAAACTTGGCGAGCGTCTGAATTTTACTCAACATAGGCTAATATTCTCAAAGGGGATATAAAGTTACTAGGTAAAGGGACTTGGAGAGCATAACTGACGACGAGGTTGAGGCGGTGATGAATAAGCTCAATCATCGCCCTCGAAAAGCACTCAAATTTAAAACACCTCATACGGTATTTTTTGCTGACACATTGCAAGAAGCCGCATGAGCACTAAGATTGCACTTCGGAGTTGAATCCACCTTATTTTAATAACTCAGCTTGTGTTTTTAGGAAGCCTCTCCCAATGCAAAATGATTCTTAATTTGCTTAATTGCTAATTAGAAATGGCCTGATCAACTAAAAAAGTAAGGATAAAATGAAATTAATTATATTGGCAGGTGTTGTTTTAGCGTTAGGCTTTTGGAGGTAAAATGAAAAGAATAGGAACTGTCGCAGAAATTAATTCGAATCGTGGAATGGTTGCAATCGCCACAGATGAAAGCTTTACAATAATTGAATTATTGTCAGAGTTTGAACTTGAAATTGGCGACTCTATATCTTGGTCAAACGGCTTTGGACTCGGACACGAAATATACGAAAACCTTACTAAGAACATCAGTAAAGAAGTCTATGTTCAAAATCATTCCGTCAATAAAGCCAATCTTCACAAACAGTTACTATTGTAAGATTATAAAAATTTAAAGTACCGCATAGCCGCGTTGGGTTGGAACAGCATCAACCCCCAACGCGCAGCTGGTTAATGAACCGGGCTATAAACTGGTTAAAGCCGGGGTGATGGGCATATTTCCGCAAACGGGGCATGTGGAGTCGATGGGTTTGTTTGAAAAATAAGTAAAGTCATTATGGTGTAGGGCTCAATAGCGGCAGCGTATTGCCCCACAGCGGAGTCAAACATCCGGCGCACAATACGGCTATCGCCTATTGCGCCCTACAATTTGAATTTACCTGACGTACGGACGTTGAAATTGGAAAATAATCAGCCATTTTGTAGGCTTAATTCCAATGCTTCAATCATTTTGTCTATTCTAGTCAAGACGTTACTATTATGATTTCCCCTGGATTCTTCGTTTGAAAATATAGCTTCTCCTAAATTCTTATAATACCTGTTGATCTCAGAGCTTTTTTTATCCCAATATTGCTCAATGAACTTATTAAACGCGTCCTTCTCCTCCCCTTTTTTTGCATAGAGGAGTCTAGCTATCGATTGCAATTTCTTATCTAGTGAGCAAAAAAACCAGAGGGTTTCTGGCTGAGACTTAGTCAATTTTCTCCATGTTGTCAGATAAGTTAAATCCCAAGCTGCGTTTTTCAAACCATTCTTAAGCGTTGGAAGTTCAGAGGAATTAATTTTTTACAAGACTGCCAAGTTCTCCTGATTTCGGACTCAGCAATATTAGGATGAAAAGCAATGAACTTGGCAAAACCGAGCTTTCAGAAGCAAACCATTCCATAATTTGTTCTATTCGTTTTACAGAGTAATTAGGTTCATCTCTTAATAAGATTTTTGCTTTAAGCAAGTGAGAATAAGCCAATTTCCAATCGTTAAGCTGTTTAGCAAAATTCGATTCTTCAGGGACACAAATTTTTATATTGTCTCTTGTGTATTCAATCTGTTCAGCACAAATTTTATTTGTCATGCCTAATGCCAGATTGGCATAAATCATTGGATGAATATGATTGGCAATCATAAAACAAGAATATTCATCAATCGCTTTTTGGTGACCGTTTGTTGATGCTTTCTCATAAAATGAGATGTTAGTCTCGATGTCAATATCGCTTAGTATGAAAAAACACATTAAGGCACAACAATATTGATAATTTTTTACGCTTTCTCCATCTCCATTAATTTCATTACCTTTCGCCAAATGGATTAATCGAGTAAGAATATTATTATCCAGAAGAACCACACGTTTAATCGTCCCCACTTTTTGGTATGCGTCCAATGAATATATATCTTGTAACGCGGCATGTGCAGCTATCATGGAATCACTTTCACGCAAAAGCCTTTCTATTGGGTACTGAAGCATAGAACTAAATTCAGGGTACATTGTATAAATTTCTTTCATATAAATTATCCTTTCAGGCGTTTTATCGTAGGGTGGTGCGTATTCTAATTTTTAAATTTGGTAATCGATGGGGTCAGTGTCGATGATTTTGTTATTTCTTGTAAAATCAAGGATATTCTATGTAATCAATGGGTTTATTTTCGATAGATTTTGAGCCGGACGGGTTGTGCGTCCGCAACGTTTCTGCTACCTTGCGCTAACTGTATCTTAACTTGAAGTTGTTTTGAAATGTTTGGGATTGGATTCAAACTCAGCTCCGCTTAAGGCCGTAAGTCGTAATATAATTCGTAGGGTGCATAAGCAAAGCGCCATGCAACAAAGGGAGTCACTATTTTTGCGAAAGCTGCGTAGGTCTTCAATCCTGCAATTAATTAGAAATTACAATTTCGTTTTAAGGAAATCAATAATATCCGCAAACGGGATTTCTTGGTTTTCCTGAGATGTCCTGCCTTTGTATTCAACTGTGCCGGTATCGAGTCCACGATCACCGACGATAATGCAGTGTGGAATGCCGATCAACTCCATATCGGAAAACATAAAACCTGCGCGGACTTTTCTATCATCAAATAAAACTTCTATGCCTGCCGCCAGCAAGTCTTGATACAGCTGCTCTGAAGCTGCTTGCAGACGTTCCGATTTATGCATATTCATCGGGCAAAGAGCCACTTGAAACGGTGCTAGATTTGCTGGCCAGATGATGCCTTTGTCGTCATGGTTTTGCTCGATAGCAGCAGCGACGACTCTGGAGATTCCAATCCCGTAACAGCCCATCAGCATAATTTGATTTTTACCACCCTCATTGATAACACCGGCCTTCATGGCCGCGCTGTATTTAGTGCCTAGCTGGAAGATATGGCCCACTTCAATGCCACGGGCGATTGTTATGTCGCCTTGTCCATCAGGGCTGGGGTCGCCTTCGACTACAGTGCGAAGATCGGCAATATGGTCAGGGAGCGGACAATCGCGTTCCCAGTTGACGCCTTGATAATGTTTGCCATCTTCATTCGCGCCGCAAACAAAATCTGACATAAGCACGACGCTACGGTCAGCGATAATCGGTATGCTTAGACCTAGTGGGCCTATGGAACCGGGTTTGCAGTTGCAGGCGAATTGAATATCAGCTTCGCTGGCAAATTCCAGCGGAGAGGCAACGCCAATAATTTTTTCCGCTTTGATTTTATTGAGTTCATGGTCGCCTCTTAATAGCAAAGCCACCAAGCCTTGTTCTTCGCCTTTAACAATCAGTGTTTTAAGGCATTTTGTAGCAGGAATTGCTAAAAAATTGCTAAGGTCTTCGATGCTGTGTTGATCGGGGGTGTCTATCAGTTGTTTGTCAGCCGTTGCAGAGCTGCGAGTACCGACAGGCATAACCGCTTCGGCCTTTTCAACATTAGCGGCATAATCACTGCCCGTTGAGAACGCAATGGCGTCTTCACCGGAATCCGCCAGCACATGAAATTCATGCGAAACCGCGCCGCCGATAGAGCCGGAATCCGCGATAACAGCGCGAAACTTTAAGCCCAAATGATTGAAAATATTGCTGTAAGCCTGATACATTACATCGTAAGTTTCTTGTAACGAAACTTGATCCAGATGAAAGGAATAGGCATCTTTCATAATAAATTCGCGTGACCGCATAACGCCAAAGCGCGGGCGGATTTCATCGCGAAATTTAGTTTGTACCTGATAATAAGTAATAGGCAGCTGTTTGTAACTTTTGATTTCATTACGGGCTAAATCGGTAATGATTTCTTCATGAGTAGGCCCTAAGCAAAAATCACGATCATGACGGTCTTTTAACCGCGCCAGCTCCGGGCCGTATTGTTCCCAGCGCCCGGTTTCCTGCCAGAGTTCAGCGGGTTGCAAAGCTGGCATTAACACTTCAAGTGCGCCTGCTTTTTCCATTTCCTCGCGGGTGATTTTTTCTACCTTACGCAATACCCGCAGTCCCAAAGGCAACCAACTATAAAGACCGGCGGCCAGTTTGCGAATGAGTCCTGCGCGTATCATCAATTGATGACTGGCGATTTCAGCGTCGGCAGGCGTTTCTTTTACGGTATTAAGGGGAAACTGAGTAGTGCGCATGATGTTTAGGCAAATGAAAAATAAAACGCTATTTTACAGCTTTTTAGTTTGATCCCAAGTTCTTGCTTGTGATTCCTCTTTTGTCAGTTAAAGCTTTAAAGAAATAGCTTCTCTGTCTGGAGATTGGGGATCAGGATAATGGGCGTGCGGTTTTTATCTTGTTCCAACTTTTACAATTATCGTGTGCTATATTTGGCTCAGACCAGAGATGTACTCTAAAGGAAATCTCTAAAAATTGCTTATTCATGCTTCGACAGACTCAGCAAGAACGGATAAATAACTGATTTAAAAAGATAACCGTTGGCACTGAGCTTGTCGAAGTGCAATTTTTAGAGGTTCCCTAAAAAATGATCTTTAATTTTATGCCAACGATTACACTTTTTTTGGGCGGACATTACCCATCCTGTTGCAGATTTAAGTTGTTTTCTTTCAGGCTAAAGTGCATTTACTAAAACGGGTGTATTGCGTTCCCTCTATTGTATATACTATACGCCTATACCAAGGCATTCTGACCACCTTGATACTTGCGGTTTCTCAGGCGATCTTGAAAACCAAATCAATGCCGGGTCAAAATAACTGCATTGAATTTCTTAGTAGAATATTTTTGTAAGCCATGCACAACCCGTCCCAACAGGATCATACATGAACAACAGCTTAATTTCAGAGATTACCGGACTCAATGACATTGATCCGACAGAAACCAAAGAATGGATTGAAGCGCTGCAATCGGTATTAGAACAAGATGGCAGCGAACGCGCGCACTTTCTGATTGAACAGCTGGTTGCTGCAACGCGGCATTCAGGATTTGATATTCCTTTTAGTGCCAACACCGCTTATCTGAATACCATTCCCGTTTCCCGACAAGCCCAGTTCCCTGGGGATGCAACGATAGAACAGAAAATCCGTTCTTATGTGCGTTGGAATGCCATGATGATGGTATTAAGAGCCAACAAACATACCAATGTCGGTGGACATATTGCCAGTTTTGCCTCAGCGGCAACTCTTTACGATGTCGGTTATAACCATTTTTGGCATGCAGCTTCAGATCAACATGACGGCGATTTGATTTTTACCCAAGGCCATTTGACACCGGGTGATTATGCGCGTGCGTTCTTGCTGGGACGATTTACGCAGGAACAAATGGATAATTTCCGCCAGGAAGTCAATGGCAATGGTTTATCGTCTTATCCACATCCTTGGCTGATGCAGGATTTCTGGCAGTTCCCAACTGTGTCAATGGGGCTCGGGCCCATTATGGCGATTTATCAGGCGCGTTTTATGCGTTATCTGCAAGATCGCGGGTTTGCTGATACCTCGAACCGCAAAGTCTGGAGTTTTCTGGGTGATGGCGAAACGGATGAACCTGAATCATTGGGTGCTATCGGTATGGCCGGACGTGAAAAACTGGACAACCTTATTTTTGTGGTGAACTGCAATCTGCAACGTCTGGATGGCCCGGTGCGGGGCAATGGCAAAATCATTCAAGAGCTGGAAAGTGAATTTCGCGGTGCCGGCTGGAATGTCATTAAATTGGTTTGGGGGCAGCGTTGGGATGCGTTGTTGGCCCGTGATAAGGATGGCTTGCTGGCAGCGCGGATGATGGCCTGCGCCGATGGTGATTATCAAACCTTTAAAGCGAAAGATGGTGCTTATGTGCGCGAACATTTCTTTAACACGCCAGCATTAAAGGCGATGGTTGAAGACTGGTCAGATCGCGATATCTGGGAGCTGAACAGAGGTGGTCATGATCCGGCTAAAACCTATGCAGCGTTTCATGCGGCGGTCAATCACAAGGGACAACCTACCGTTATTTTGGCTAAAACCATTAAAGGTTATGGTATGGGATCATCTGGAGAAGCCCAGAATATTTCTCATCAACAGAAAAAAATGAGCGAAATCTCGCTAAGCCATTTTCGGGATCGCTATGATTTACCGGTCACCGATGAAGACATGCAAAAGCTGCCTTATCTGACTTTTGCAGAAGGTTCAAAAGAACTTGTGTACATGCAGAAGCGGCGGGCTGAATTAGGCGGACATTTACCGTCCAGAAGAACAAAATCATACACACTGGATGTGCCGGTATTGAGCGACTTTAAAGCGTTGCTGGAAGCAACCCGCGAAGGCCGCGAAATTTCTACTACGATGGCGTTTGTCAATTTACTCAATGTCTTGGTTAAAGATAAAAATATCGGCAAACGCATCGTTCCGATTGTTCCTGACGAATCAAGAACTTTCGGTATGGAAGGTATGTTCAGGCAGCTGGGCATCTGGTCACAGGTTGGGCAATTGTATACGCCACAAGATGCCGACCAACTCATGTTTTACAAAGAAGATAAGCATGGCCAGGTATTGCAGGAAGGTATCAATGAAGCGGGTGGGCTGTGTGACTGGATTGCCGCCGGTACGGCCTATTCAACCCATAACGTGCCGATGATCCCGTTCTTTATTTATTACTCGATGTTTGGTTTTCAGCGTGTCGGCGATTTAATCTGGGCCGCAGCTGATCAACGTACCCGTGGTTTTTTGATGGGCGGCACGGCGGGAAGAACCACGCTAAATGGCGAAGGGCTTCAGCACGAGGATGGACACAGCCATATAATGGCAGCCACCGTACCCAATTGCGTATCCTATGACCCTACCTACTCTTACGAACTGGCGGTGATTATTCAGGACGGTTTACGGCGCATGTATGTCGAACAGGAAGATGTTTTCTATTACATCACCGTGATGAACGAAAATTATAGCCACCCGGCTATGCCCAAAGGGGTTGAACTTGACATCCTCAAAGGCATGTATAGTTTTCGCCAAGGCGCTAAAAAGAAAGCCCCCAGAGTGCAATTATTAGGTTCTGGAACCATTTTCCGTGAAGTCGAGTTTGCTGCCGAATTGTTACTTAATGATTGGGGTGTGGAAGCTGATTTATGGAGTTGTCCCAGCTTTACCGAATTGGCACGGGACGGTCAATCCTGCGAGCGCTGGAACCGGCTGCATCCAACCGAACCGGCAAAACAAGCCCATGTTGCTGCGTGTCTGAGCGGTGCAGTGGGGCCAATCATTGCCGCGACCGATTATACCCGTGCCTTTGCGGAACAAATTCGCCCCTATATTAATGCTCCTTATACGGTATTGGGCACCGATGGTTTTGGTCGCTCTGATACCCGTGAAAATTTACGGCGGTTTTTTGAAGTGGATCGGTATCACGTAACCATTACGGCACTGAAGAGCTTGGCTGACTTAGGTCAATTTGAACCTGCCAAGGTAGATGTGGCCATCGCTAAATACGGCATAGCTGCGGATGCTAAGGCTCCTTGGCTCATTTAACGGAAGCACACACATGACTGTTTTAATAGAAATAAAAGTTCCTGACGTCGGTAATGTTGCTGAAATTGACGTCGTTGAAGTGCTGATTCAACCCGGTGACGTGGTAGCGCTGGAGCAAACCGTCGCTACGCTTGAAACGGATAAGGCCAGTATGGATTTACCGTCCAGCACCGCTGGAACTATACAACAGGTCTATATTAAGCCCGGTGATAAAGTATCAGAAGGCTCACTGATTGCAACTGTACTGGCAAGCAGTGAACAGGCCAGTGTAAAAGAACCCGCTCAACAAGCCCCTGTCCCCGTTAGCGCTCCTGTAGCAGAAAAAGCGGCTGAGCCTATCAGTCCACCGGCAAAATCATTACCTGAACCGATACGGATAGAGCCCTTGCAAAGCTCTGATGCTACAGGTCAAAAGGCCCATGCTTCCCCGTCTGTCCGTCTGTTTGCCCGTGAATTGGGCGTTGACGTAGCCAAAATAAAAACGGGCAGCGGTCGAAAGGGACGTATCTTAAAAGACGATGTAAAAAACTTTGTTAAAAAAGTAATTTCTGAAGGCATCGTAGCAGCTGGAACTGGCATTCCGAGCATTCCCGCAGTGGATTTCTCTCCATATGGTGCAACAGAAATCAGAAAGCTTACCAAGATTCAGCGCCTTACAGGGCAAAATCTGAGTCGTGTTTGGCTTAATTTACCGCTGGTGACCTACCATGAAGAGGCCGATATTACCGACATGGAGGCGTTCCGCAATGCACTGAATGCCGAAAAAGCTAACGGCGAATTAAAAATAACCGGATTGATGTTTATCATCAAAGCACTGGTTGCCGCTATGCAGCAGTTTCCCAACTTTAATTCTTCTTTATCCGCCGATGGCGAAAGTTTAATTCTAAAAAAGTACTTCAATATCGGAATCGCGGTTGATACCCCTAATGGCTTAGTCGTGCCGGTCTTACGCAACGTCAACAACAAAAGCATCAATGAGCTGGCCGTTGAATTAGCCGAGAAAAGTGAGAAAGCCCGCTTGGGCAAATTGTTACCCAGCGACATGCAAGGCGGCTGTATGACAATATCCAGTCTTGGTGGCATTGGGGGCACCGCATTTACACCCATAGTCAACGCGCCGGAAGTCGCTATTCTTGGTGTTACGCGTGCAAAAATGCAGCCGGTCTGGAATGGTAAAGAATTTATTCCCCGGTTAATGCTACCGCTCGATCTGACCTATGACCACCGCGTGATTGACGGCGCAGAAGGGGCCCGCTTTATGGCTAACGTCATGAAAAATTTAAGTGATATTCGTCGTTTATTACTTTAACTGGAAATACTAGAAATGAATGAAGCAGTTTTACACGCGGAAGTTTTGGTGCTGGGCGGCGGCCCAGGTGGTTATAGCGCAGCATTCCGTGCGGCCGATCTAGGCAAGCAAGTCGTATTGATTGAACGCTACCCCGTACTGGGTGGCGTTTGTCTAAATGTCGGCTGTATTCCCTCTAAAGCTTTACTGCATACCGCGCAAATAATCCATGAAGCTGAGGAATTTGAACAGCACGGTGTTAGTTACGGTAAGCCAGTGTTGGATATTGATAAAATCAGAGCCTGGAAAGAAAGCATTACCAAAACCTTAAATGAAGGTCTTGCCGGACTGGTAAAACAGCGTAAGGTGACTCTGATTCAAGGTACAGGAAAATTTACTTCGCCCGATACAGTGGCGGTCGAAACCGAAGACGGTATAAAAACTATCCGCTTCGATCAGGCGATTATCGCAGCAGGCTCACGCCCCACTAAAATACCCATTTTTCCTCATGATGATCCGCGTTTGCTGGATTCAACCGATGCCTTGGAATTAAAAGAAATCCCTAAAAAACTGTTGATTGTCGGTGGCGGCATTATTGGTTTGGAAATGGCAACGGTATACCATGCGTTCGGGTCGGAAATCAGCGTAGTGGAATTGATGGATCAAATCATTCCCGGATGTGATAAAGATCTGGTCATGCCGTTATTTCGACGCATTAAAAAGCAATATAACAATATATGGCTGGAAACCCGCGTTACCTCGATTGAATCCCACGACGAAGGGCTAAAAGTATTTTTTGATGGTAAAGGCGCTCCTGAATCAGAAATGTTCGATGCGGTTTTGGTTGCGGTAGGCCGTAGACCCAATGGCAAGTTGATTGCCGCCGATCTTGCTGGCATTAATATCGATGAACAGGGTTTTATTGCTGTTGATAAACAGCAGCGTACAAATGTCGCCCATATTTTTGCCATAGGCGATATTGTGGGTAACCCCATGCTCGCCCACAAAGCCGTACACGAAGGCAAAGTAGCCGCCGAAGTTGTAGCTGGACATAAGTCTGCATTTGATGCTTTGACTATTCCTTCTGTTGCCTACACTGACCCTGAAATCACCTGGATGGGGCTGACTGAAAACCAAGCAAAACAACAAGGCATAGAATACGACAAAGCGGTTTTCCCCTGGGCAGCCAGTGGCCGTTCATTATGTTTAGGGCGCAAAGAAGGTTTAACCAAAATACTGTGCGAAAAAGAAACCGGCAAGCTACTTGGTGCAGGCATGGTCGGACCCAATGCCGGTGAATTAATTTCTGAGGCAGTATTGGCGCTGGAAATGGGCGCTGATGCCGAAGATATAAGCTTAACTATCCACCCGCATCCGGTGTTATCGGAAACGTTTGGTTTTGCCGCTGAAATGATTACCGGCACAATTACTGATCTTTATATCAAAAAATAAAAGCAAATTTGGAGCAATTATATGAGATTCAGTGTGACAATAGACCGTGACGAGGATGGTATTTGGGTCACCGAATGTCCTGCTATCCCTGGTTGTGTCAGCCAAGGTGAGACTAAAAATGAGGCACTTGAAAACATCCAGGATGCAATTTATCAATGCCTACAGGTTCGCGCTGAGCGCGGTTTGCCTTTAACCATTGAGACCAGGCAAATCGAGGTGGCTGCATAATGCCACCTTCGATTCCTAGTTCTCAAGGGACGCGATGTTGTTCACGTGTTCGAATCACTGGGATGGCAGGTTGCGCGGCAAAATGGAAGCCATATTATTATGATTAAGGAAGGAGAAATAGCCACTTTGTCCATTCCCGATCATCGAGAAGTTGCAAAAGGTACGCTACGAAACCTCATCCGCATGGTTGGCTTGACGATAGCTGAATTTGTAGCGGCGGTGTAAGGCGTATCCGTAGCTCTATATACTAATTCAACACAAAAGACTAACTCAACGCTTTAGCAGACTCGCTACCACTCGGAATTAATTTGTGAAAAAGATTAAATCAGAAACGATGGACGAGCTTCGGCCTGAATATAAAAGGCCGGATTTTAGTGAGCTTGTGCGTGGTAAATATGCGAGCCGCATTAAAGAGGAAACTAATGTTGTCCTCCTTGAGCCAGATATTGCGCAGGCTTTCCCAAATGACGAAGCCGTGAATAAAGCCCTTCGTTATCTGCTGGAGGTGGCTGAAGCATCAAATCGCCTAACTGGGCGCTCCGAAGCCGGTCGGGGTTTGTAACCTCGACCGGAACGTTTGACGACTTCAACACAAACAAAACGTGAGTGACGGGGTTGCAAACTTCGTCACGCTTCGGTTACGGATTACATCTTATGCGTTGCGCCTTACCGCGTTACATATGGGACATCTTACGGGTTGATTGTCATGAAATAAGCCCAATTCAGTAAAAATATTCCTTTGCTACCAAATTGGTAGCGTCAAAATACTTTCAGAAGAACAACCAACGAGGTTTTTATGAAAGATATTGAGTTACTCGGAAACATTCCACCAGAAATCATCAAAAAAGCACAATCAGTCCTGAAAAAAACAAAATCATTCCATTCAGGTTGGAAAAGATTATCAGGTTTATCTTCGCATCTAGCATACCGCCTTGATAGCAACTATAGAATCCTGCTTTCAGAGGCAGGGAACGCTATAGTTGGCAATCATGATGTCTATTCTCGAAAAATTAAGAATTTAAAGTAGGGGGTAGACGCATGGATATTGTCTACAACTGGCACATGACAGAAAAGTGCAATTACGCTTGTCAGTATTGTTTTGCTCATTGGACTCAGCACAAAGAAATTTGGCGAGACAAAGCGGCTGTCTATCGTATTTTGAAAGAAATGAAAAATGCCGAAAATTCAACAGCACTTTTCCACTTAATAAGTGGTAATCAAACAATCAATACAAGAATCAACTTTGCAGGAGGCGAACCGTTACTACCAGGAAAATCATTAATTGACTTTGCCTGTAAAGCGCGTGAATTTGGTTTGAAAACATCGATGATTAGTAATGGCAGTCTGTTATTAAAATTTAAAGAAATTGCAAAATACATGGATACCATTGGTATTTCAGTTGATTCTTTGCTTTCAGAAACTAACCAAAAAATTGGCAGACAGGCAAAAAATGGCAAATCATTGAATTATAATGAGCTTTCAGAAATTATTATCGCCTTGAAAAAAGAAAATCCAGACGTTCAAATAAAATTTAATATTGTGGTGAATCAGTACAATTATCAAGAGAATGTCGTTTCATCCTTATTAAAATTGAATCCTGAAAAAATTAAAATTTTTCGAGAATTACCCTTTGGCGAAAATCAAGCTGGAATTACAGATGAAATGTTTCAGTATTTTTTGAATATAAACTCTGATACGGAAACTAAACTTTATATTGAGGATAATTCAGCTATGACCCATAGCTATTTGATGATTGACCCTTTTGGACGATTTTTTCAAAATGGCAATAATTATGACTACAGTTATAGTGAGCCTATTCATGAAATTGGCTTTGAAAAAGCACTTAACTCAACAGCATTCGATGCTAATGAATACCTTAACAGATATAAAATTGGAGTTGAATAAATGAGTGAAAAAGAAATAGTATTATCTAAATTAATAAAAGACTTGGGGTTTGATGAACCAAAAGCATTAAATAATTGGATAAGAAACATTATGGTCGATAAAAAAATGGAAAATAAGGAGTTTTACAAAATTTTCACTAACTATAAAAATATTGAACCTGAATATCGTTATCGTTGTGATGATGTATTTAAAGTAAAAGAAGAAGCTAGAACTTTTGTTGAAAATCTGTGTATTTTGAAACCATATTTTTATCTTTTTGGAAGAGCATCCCCTCAATCTCGAGAAAATTGCGAAAGTTCACCTAATACAGAGTTTCCTCCGTATGAATTACTTAAAAAGGGGGATTACAAATATGATTTAGCAGGCAGACATAAAACGTTAAAAGAAAAATTGGAGTTACAAAAAAAACGGGATGAAAATTCACTAAAAGGATTATCAAAAATCGTTGCTGTATTTAACAGCAATAAAAAAATTGATATTACCATTGATAGTATAAGAGATATGCTTAATAAAGTAACTGATGTAAGCGAAGCTGGAGATTTTTCAAAATCCTTTGAAATAGCGGCATGGAACGACCTTGTAGAATTAAAAGAACAATTAAGAGAGCAAGATGAAGATGGCGAAACCTATAGAAAAATAGGTGAAAAAATGCTTGAATTAAATGACCTAGAGGGTGCCATAGATGCTCTCGATGAGGCGATAATAATTAATCCTGAAGACGGAACGGCATGGTCTTTAAAAGCGAAAATTTATTTAGATTTGCTGAGAAGTAGTAAAAAAGAACGAATGGAGGCTTTATCACGAACAGACTTTAGTGGTTTTATTGAGCATCCAATAAATGGCGAAGAACAGTGTGTTAATGAGCGAATAGAAGACACCTATTCATCCACTGAAAAGTTACATGGTCTTTTTATAGAAGCTTGTTTTAATGCGTTAGCAAATTGGCCCTGTAGGAGTAATTCGCTGCGCGAAGGCAGGAATGGAGTTCAAATAAAACATTTTAAGCCTGTATCAACGGGTGATATTAGTAGAGCTTGGGTATTTTTTCATTTGGTTATTAATATTAAAAAATCAGACATCCATGAAAAATATGCAGAGGAATTAATTTATATCCTAAGGACGTTTCAGAATTCCGTTCTTGATCCAATGCCCGACTTAATATTTAAGCCAGACTCTTTAGAGTCTCAAAATAAAACACCTTTTCAATTAAAACTGACAGAGATAATGAATTGGGTTTCAAATGAAGACTGTCAGCAGTTTTTAAACTACTTTATTCAGAATTTTGAAAGATATAAGTCTAATGCTGAAGAGAATATTGTTATTCTTAGCCGCTCCAATATTAAACATCTTTTTTGGAATTATCTTGGCAAAGAAAAATATTTGAGCCTTTATGCGTTGCTGGAGTCTTATCAAGACAAAAATCGCAGTATAAATAAGCTGGAATCACTCTGTTCATTGCAATGCGATTGGTTATTATCAGACCTTGGTGAAATTAAAGAAGAGTTGAAAAACAAGAGATATTCTATTTTCAGTAATGTTGTTTTCAATGAACAAGAATTTAATGAAAAATGGCGGATTTTCATAGAGCAAAGCTACAATAAAATAAAAGGCTGGGATGAATTTTTTACCAATGAGATTTGGTTAGAAAAATACCCTAGCCATAGAATATCAAAAACTGTTTTATTCTTTTTTATCTGTCCGTTGATTGAATTACAAAATAATAAGCCAACGGATATTGGCATTAAAGTTATAGCTGATTTTTCTAACTCAAAAGAATTATTGAAAACAGTTGTAAGCGATTTTTCTTCTGACCTTTTAGATGAGTTAGTCACACCTATTATTGAAAATTATCCTGAGCAAACCTATTCATGGATGAGTGAGGTAAGCAAAACATTGATGATGGCTTTAGAAATAAAGCAAGAGCTTGAATTTGAGTCTTTTGATGATATGGGTGAATAAAATCTGTTAAGCGCGGGTGTATAAGCAAAGCGTCATACACCAAATATTTACTTAACATCCAAGCCTAACACTTGAGATTTAAGATGGTATCTACTTGCTAAACAGCTTATTAATCAGCATTGAGACGGTTTTAACCGGGCTCAAAATCGAGCTTGCACAGTTCTTTAGCTTTATGTAAATATCCGTTTAGCAACGCTTGTTTAAGCTCTTCGATGCGGAGCATATAAATTTCAGTGTATTCACCAAAAGCTTCGGGGAGGTGATGTCGTTCTAAGCGCGATAAATGCCCATCAAAAGCGGCGGAGACACTGAGCAAGTCTAAAATAAAGTAGCGTTCCGGCGTAGTGACTTCATTTAATATAGCTAAAAAGTCTGTCCAGTTATCGTATTCATAACGGTCTTCTATTTCGAATATTTTGCACAGCTTGATCAATAAAACCAACATATTGGGATGGTGATTTTGTGATAACACCATCATGGTTGCCACCGCGCGAATAGCGCCTTCTTTGGCTTTTAGCGATAGCTTAGTGATCTGTCGGGTTTGCATGATTTCGTCAGCAATATGATGCGCCAAACGATTACCAAACAGTCGCAGCCGCGCTTCTCTGGCGACTTTATACATCACGACCGCATCCCAAATGCCTGTGATAGGTATCGCTACCCACGCAAAACCTAAGCGCGAACTGCCTTTGCCAAAAAAACGCACGAATACAAATTTAACCAGTACGCTACTTAACAGCACTTTGGCTTTATATATCGCGCCTACAAACAGTAGCTTGGTTTTCGGTACATGTTTAAGTGGATCAATGCCAAGATAGTGGATAACCGGATCAGGGACTTCTAAAGCGGCGCGTGCCAGCATATTAGGTACAGCATCAGCTTCGGCTAGCAATGGGTCGTCGTATGTATGATGGTGCCCTGTCAAGCAGGCAAGCCCGTGTACTGTTCTTAGTCCCAACCAAAATAACACTGTCATTTCAATCGCTAACATAGTGACGACTAGCAGTAGATAACTACTGTAGTAAAGAAAATTATCTATTCGACCGGCATATTCCCACTCAAACCACACGCTGGCCACCGTGGTTAAAGCGCCAATGCAAAAAGCGATAATGGCAGCAAAGTTGGTCAGGCTTTTGGCGAGCGCACACATGACATCGTCCGCTGGCAAGTCATCAATTGCCAATACTTCCTTATCAGTAATCCCCGCTTTTTTAGCCAGGTGTTGATAATACTTAACGCCTGTATTTTCTAAAAAACCAGAGGGATGTTCTCGCTGATAACGGGATTTGCTAGTGGTTGAGGTATTTTCTGACATAGTGGCTGGCTAGATAATAGGTTGATAAAGTCAAGGCGCTGTTTTGGTTAGGGTGCGATTAAAAGTGCGGTTTAACTCAGGCTAGCAATTGGGTAGGGTGCGCTGTGCGCACCTTTTCGGCGGCAAAGGTGGCGTGTGGTGCGCACAGCGCACCCTACCTGAATGAAAAAAACCGCATTTTTAATCACACTC
>JAYTJI010000311.1:0-1336 GCA_043731245.1 Methylococcaceae bacterium
ATCGTCAGGCCATAATGCAAAAAATAATCTTGAAGAATCATTCACTGTTTACACCTGGGAGAGATGTAGTGTTATGCAATTCTATGAGGTTCTAGCCATTCTATGCGGCAGCTTGAAGGTCACAATAAACGCGCTTCTATTTTCTCCAAAACTCCGGTACCAATAAAATAACGATGGAAAATATTTGCACGCGCCCCAAGAGCATTGCAAAGGTGCAAACACTCGTTTGAAAATCGCTAAGAATGGCGTAATTCGTCGCAGGACCAACCAAGTTCAGACCTGGGCCTGCGTTATTAAAACAGGCGAGGACAGCTGAGAGGGACGTTATAAAATCCAGACCGCTTAACAGCAACGTGAATACCATGATAACAACACACATGAAATACAGAAAAATGAATCCAGTAACCGAAGTAACAACGTCATTGCTGATGACACTGCCACCTATTTTCATTGGCTTAATAGCGTAAGGATGAATAAATTTAAACATCTCCAGGCGTGCCTGCTTCATTAAAATAATAGTTCGAATCATACGAATACCGCCGCCAGTAGAGCCAGAAGAGGCGGAAATACTACTTAAGAACAGCATCCACATCGGCACAAAAATAGGCCATAGATTAAAGTCCTGCGTCATAAAGCCGGAGGTGGTGGCAACGGTGACTACATTAAACGTTGCATAGCGTAAAGCGGTAAAAAAATCAGGATAAGTACCCGCGTGCCACAATACAAATGCTGCCAAAACACAACTTCCGAGTACTACACTCAGCATACCTCGAACTTCCATATCCTTAATATATGGTTTAAATGAGTGTTTATGGAGAGCTAGGAAATGGGTGCCGAAGTTCATCGCAGCGAGCAATTGAAAAACCGTCAGCACTATTTCAATGGGCAGTGAGTTAAAAAATCCAACACTGGCATCGTGCGTGGAAAATCCACCTAAACTCATTGCGGCAAAAGCATGGCAAACTGCATCAAACCAACTCATTCCAGCCAAATGTAAAGCGATGGCGCAAACTAAGGTAATGACCACATATGCGAGCCATAAAGCTTTCGCAGTCTGTGCTATGCGGGGCGGCAAATCGGATTCTTTGACTGTTCCAGGTGACTCCGACTTAAGTAATTGCATACCACCAATGCCTAAAATAGGCAAAATAGCTACCGCAAAAACAATGATACCGATCCCACCAAACCAGGTTAATTCATGCCGCCACAGGTTAATTGACATCGGCAGATTATCCAGACCACTAAGTATAGTTGCACCCGTGGTTGTGAGGCCGGAAATGACTTCAAAATAGGCATCAATAAAACTTAACCCAGGTAAATACAGCAACAACGGTAA
>JAYTJI010000312.1:0-7323 GCA_043731245.1 Methylococcaceae bacterium
AATTGCTTATTCATGCTTCGACAGGCTCAGCAAGAACGGATAAGTGCCTGATTTAAAAAGGTCACCGTTCGCACTGAGCTGTGAGCTTGTCGAACAGTCGAAGTGCAATTTTTAGAGGTTCCCATAAATCAATCAAGTAGGTTAAAAAATATAGTTTTGGTGATTTTTGAATATTTTCACAGTCTCCTAGGTTTGTACTCCACCTGATATTAAAATACCTGAAAACTTTAGTTTGATGCTTACATTACTCAAATTTACCCAAAGCGCCGTATTTATGCCGTCAGTAGCCAAATTCTAATATAATAGCCACTTCTCCCGTTTATTTTTCAGGAATCTATACATGAACCCATCGCAATGGTTTACCGAGCAAGTCCCAGGGGCTGAAACGGCTTTTTCATTAAAAATAAAACAAAAATCACACGAAGAACAATCGGAATTTCAATACCTTGAAATTTATGAAACCGAGACTTTCGGTAATTTGATGGTGATAGACGGTTGCACTATGGTATCAACCCGCGATAACTTTTTTTATCACGAAATGATGAGTCATCCGGCATTGTATACGCATCCTAATCCAAAAAGAGTCTGGATTATCGGTGGTGGCGACTGCGGTACGTTAAAAGAAGTGTTGAAACACGCCTCCGTGGAACAGGCTGTGCAGATTGATATTGATGAGCGCGTTACCCGTCTGGCGGAAATTTATTTCCCTGAATTATGCGAGTCGAATAATGACCCCAGAGCCGAATTGAAATTTATTGACGGCATTAAATGGGTAAAAGATGCTGCGCCTAATTCAGTTGATATTATTATTGTTGACAGCACCGACCCGATTGGCCCGGCTGAAGGCTTGTTCAGTGCGGCATTTTACCGCGATTGCTTTAACTGTCTCTCGGAAAACGGCATGGTTGTGCAACAAAGCGAATCGGCTTTATATCACATGAAGCTTATCGGTGAAATGCGTAACGCCATGAGCAGTGCGGGTTTTGGCCATTTGCAGACGTTGTTTTTTCCACAATGCCTATATCCTTCGGGCTGGTGGAGCGCTACGATTGCCAGCAAAGCTGATTTAAAAACATTCAGGGAGCAGGACTCTGCAAACAAGCCTTTTGATACGGTCTACTATAATGTCGATATACATAAAGCATCTTTAGCGCAGCCTGAGTTTTTTAAAAAAGCGTTTGGTTTATAAATAGCGCAATATTCTTTCCTTGCCGCCATGAACAGTCAGCCAACGACCGTTGTGTTTGAGATGATGTTTTGCTTAAGCGTCCCTATATCCAAATTGAGTGGTGTCAAGCGGCGCTACTCAATCCTGTCCGCAGGGACGTCCAACCTGATGGGCGTATTCGCCATTGGGTATTCGTTCCTGAACTGGATAAATATTTGAGGGTAGTGTCGTTGAGCGACGGCGTTACCATACACAACGCGTTTCCCGACCGGAGATTTAAACTATGAAGCTAAGCTACGATAAAGAAACGGATTCGCTATACATCCACCTATCTAATACACCCTCGGTGGATTCCGACGAAGTTGCTGATGGCGTGGTGCTGGATTTTGACAGTAATGGCATATTGGTTGGAATTGACGTGCAACACGCCAGCCAAAAGACCGACATCCAATCCGTTTCATTGTTACATCTGCCTTTGAATGATTTACGTGCGGCCTGAATATACAACCCGTATAATTCCTTAAATAATATGAGATTGCCATAATGTTTGATCCTAAAGCTATTGATGATATTGCCAGCCGTTTAGCTAACGCTATTCCCCCTGGCCTGAATAACTTGAAAGAAGATCTGGAAAAAACCTTCCAGGCCATTTTACAAGGTGTTTTAGGTAAGCTGGATTTGGTTACCCGTGAAGAATTTGAAGTACAAAAGATGGTTTTAGCAAAAACCCGCTCAAAACTGGAAGACCTTGAAAAACGCGTTGCTGAAATGGAACAGAGCGTTCTTAACAAAGCTGAAATGTAACTACAAAAGTTTCCGGGCTTCTGCCTGGGAATGCTTTAGGGAGTAGAGACACGGTACTGCAACGTCTCTACGTTTTCAGGATCGAATTCCCAATCTGAGGGATTTATAGTGTCATTACAGAAGTACAACAACCATTCAGAATCACAATGGGCTTAGCGGTTATCTACAGCCGGGGTCGTTCAGGTATAGAAGCCCCGTTAGTGACTGTTGAAGTTCATATTTCCAATGGTTTGCCTGCACTCAATATGGTTGGTTTGCCGGAAACTGCTGTTAAAGAAAGCAAAGACCGTGTTCGGGGCGCAATATTAAATTCCCGTTTTGAGTTCCCGGCCCAGCGCATCACCGTCAACTTGGCTCCAGCTGATTTACCCAAAGAAGGCGGTCGTTTTGACCTGGCCATTGCTTTAGGAATCTTGGCGGCATCCGGACAAATCCCTACTGCAAATCTTAAAGACTACGAATGTATTGGTGAGTTGTCCTTAGGTGGCGAATTGCGGCCTGTTAACGGTGTTCTTCCTATCGCTATACAAGCCAGAAATCACCAAAGAAAACTGATCCTGCCTAAAGAAAATACCGCCGAAGCCGCTCTGGTTAAAGGTATTGAAATTATTCCGGCCGTGCATTTGTTGGAAGTCTGCGCTCATTTGAGTGGACAGACGCAAATACAAACCGAATTTCAACAGACCGAACAACCCGAGCGCGTAGGTGATATTGATTTTGCTGATGTACATGGTCAATATCATGTCAAAAGAGCCTTTGAAATTGCCGCTGCCGGTGCCCATAACCTGATCATGCTTGGCCCTCCCGGCACCGGTAAATCCATGATTGCATCACGTTTGCCTACTATTTTACCGTTGTTGACCGAGCAACAGGCTCAGGAAACCGCCGCTATCGCGTCGATTAGCGATCAAGGCTTGGATGTTGCAAACTGGCTAAAACCGCCTTATCGCGCACCACACCATACCGCATCAGCAGCGGCACTGGTGGGTGGCGGCAGTAATCCCAGGCCGGGGGAAATATCACTCGCGCATAACGGCACACTTTTTCTCGATGAACTGCCGGAATTTGACCGCAAAGTATTGGAAGTCCTGCGCGAACCGCTGGAGACAGGGCACATCACGATTTCCCGTGCCGCCCGGCAAGTCGATTTTCCGGCACGCTTTCAACTTATCGCTGCCATGAACCCTTGTCCTTGCGGTTACTTGGGTGATGCCTCAGGGCGTTGTCATTGCACCTCGGAACAAGTCATGCGCTATCGGACAAGAGTATCAGGGCCTTTGCTGGACAGAATTGATATGCACCTGGAAGTGCCCAGAATATCCCATGAAGTTTTACGCAAAGGTTCGCCGGAAGGCGAGGAAAGCAGTGCAACCATCAGGGCGCGTGTGGTCGCCGCACGTAACATAGCCGTAGCGCGTAGCGGTAAAGCCAATTCAGTCTTAACCGCAAAAGAAGTTAAACAGTTGTGTGTGTTATCCGAGCAAAGCCACCAGCTTTTAGAACAGGCTATGGATAAATTCGGTTTGTCACACCGCGCTTATCACCGGATTTTAAAACTGGCGCTGACTATTGCTGATTTGGCAAACTCAGAACAGATAGACATCAAGCATTTGAGTGAAGCAATTAGTTATCGCAAGCTGGATCGGAGTACGTAGATACGCATTATGTACTACGCATTCCAAATCAATAGCCAAAAGGGTATGTCGTAGTTACTTGCGCCACTTGCAAAATTACCCACCGGAAAACGCGGTAAGTTACACATGACATTCAGATAAGTCAGGTAGGGTACGCATCGCGTACCTTTTGGGGACTTAATTTACAGAAACTCTTTGAAAAAGGTACGCGGCACGTACCCTACCTGACTATTTAATTTTAACCAATTCCTTGGCATCGGTAGAAAAGTGGCAGATGCCTGGAGCAAAATTATCGCAATCCTTTGATTGTTCAACTTTCGCGCCGTTGGGGCTAAGATGAACTTTCAGCTCGCAAAAAGTAGCTTCGCCTTCGGAATGTTTTTTCATAAGCAATTCGTTTTCACTCACGGCCTTGGCTTCCCCTGAAACCTCACCCGAACAGGGTTTACTGCCAGCTTCGTTGGTATTGGGCTCAAAGTTGACGTCGGCGCTTACGGTAATTTCGTCATTGATTTTTGTGATTTTTAAGTGTTGGACATGGTTACCATCACGTAGCACATAATGATCAGTTGCGGCGAAGGCAGTGCCGGAAACCAGCATTGCGGCAGTCAAAAACAAACTTTTTTTCATGATATTACTCCTGTGTTTATTAAGTTTTGATCAAAATAGTGGGCAAACCGCATAAGACCTGATGCTTATTGTACCTCGGGTTCAGCTTACCAGCATTCCAGGGTATTTTACCTTAATGCAAGCATTTACGAAAAGCTTACGAAACTATCAAAATCCAGACTGCCCAATTAACACGGAACAGACCTGCGAGGTTTCTAAAACCTCGCAGGTCTATCAGTGTCTTTTTGTCCCGTCAAAAGCAAGTAGCTAAAATCCGTAAAACCAGTAAATAGTGAGTTCTATTCATTAGAAAAATCAAAAATCCGACGATTCTAAAAAATCAGTTGGTGAATGTGTTTATGGGATCGAAACTGCTCACTGATTGCACACTTGCTCCATGCTAAATCTCTTCGGGTCTCAATTCAATAGTGATGTACCCTTGATCTGCGCATAAACCGCCATGCCGATTTGCAAATCCAGCAACAATGCTGATTTGCGGGTGATGTGCGCCAGCAGCGCCTGATTACCGACCTGCAATCGCACCACGCTTTGGCCACCGTTATCGTCGGTGAGGCCGGTGATGGTTGCCGGTAGCACATTGAGAATACTGGTGGCGGTCGGCGACTCAAGGGCGATACTGACATCGCGGGCGTAAATCTGCACGCGGAGCGGCGTGCCGATCGTAGCATCAATCATCGGTAAGCTGAGTGTGCCACCGATAAAGGCGACATGGGTGAGATGATAGTCGGCTTCATGGTCGATTATAGTTACCGGCCAAGCCGTGGCGGCTTCCCTATCTTGCGCCAGCGGTACGTCGAGACGGCTTAGCGTTTCCGACAGTGAACCTGATGCCAGTGCCCGCCCATCCGCAAGAATCACCAGATGATCGGCTAGTTGTGCTACTTCCTGCTGAGAGTGGGTAACGTACAGTACCGGAATGTTCAGTTCCCTATGCAAGCGACTTAAAAAAGGCAGGATTTCGTGTTTGCGTTTGAAATCCAGTGATGCCAGCGGCTCATCCATCAACAATACTTCGGGATTCAGCGCCAGTGCGCGGGCGATGGCAACCCGCTGCCGCTCGCCGCCGGACAGGCTATTCGGGTTGCGTTTGAGTAAATGATCGATACCCAACAATTCCAGGATATGCTGAAGATCGACAGCGTTAGACGATTTGGCTATCCGCTTCAAACCGAATTGTAAATTACCCGCTACCGTCAAATGTGGAAACAGATTGGCTTCTTGAAACACATAACCCAAGCCTCGTTTATGTGTGGGCATAAAAACCTCGCGCTCGCTATCCTGCCAAATATTACCGTTGATTTCCAGATAACCCTGCGAGTCGCGTTGCAGTCCGGCGATACAACGTAGCAGCGTAGTTTTACCAGAACCGGAATGGCCGAATAGCACAGTAACGCCGGAACCCGGCAAACTCAGGTCGACAGCCAGTTGAAACGCGCCGTAATTGAGCTGAAAGCGGGCAATGATGGGTTGAGTCATTTTAGTTGATGGGCAACAGGTTGAGTTTTCAGCACGGTGTAGAGCACCAGCAGTACGGTAAACGAGAATGCTAGCAAAACGCCAGCCAACCCGTGGGCTTCGCTGTATTCCAGGGCTTCGACATGGTTGTAAATTTGCACTGACACGACGCGGGTTTTGTCGGGAATGTTGCCGCCGACCATCAGTACCACGCCGAATTCGCCGACAGTATGGGTAAAGCCTAAAATGGTGGCGGTCAAAAAACCGGGTTTCGCCAGCGGCACGACCACGCTGAAAAACGTATCCAAAGGACTGGCACGCAAGGTCGCCGCCGCTTCCAAAGGCTGCTCGCCGATGGAGGTGAACGCGGCTTGCAAAGGTTGCACAACAAACGGCATAGAATAGAGGACTGAGGCTATTACCAATCCGGCAAAGGTAAACGGCAATGTACCTAAGCCTAACCAGCTGGTGAATTGACCGATTGCTCCGACCGGCCCCATCAATATCAACAAATAGAAGCCCAACACTGTCGGCGGCAGCACCAGCGGCAACGCTACGACAGCATTGATGATGCCTTTCCAGGCGGAATGGGTTCGCGCTAACCACCAAGCCAGGGGAGTGCCGAACAGCAGCATCAATGCCGTGGAGATACTGGCTACTTTGAAGGTTAATAGCAAGGTGTCGAGGTCGGCTGGAGTTAGCATAAGCGCCTCATTGATGTGTAGGTAAGCCAAAACCGTATTTTTTGATAATCGCCAATGCCGTCGGCGATTTAAGGAAATCCACCAAAGCAAGTGCAGCCGGATTTTCAGCGCCGGTTTTCAGTAATACGGCGGTTTGATTAAATGGGCCGTGCAGATTATTTGGTATGATCCAGCCGGAACCGCTACCGATTCTTCCACTATTAACATCAATGACTTGCGCTAGTCCCACGAATCCCAGATCGGCATTGCCGGTACTGACGAACTGAAAGGTTTGCGAGATATTTTCGCCCTGTACGAACAAGGGACGCAGCTTATCCAAGACGCCTAGATTTTTCATCACTTCCTCAGCCACCACGCCGTAAGGCGCATGGCTGGGATCGGCAAGGGCAATGTGTTTAAAATTACCGGTTTTCAGAATTTTCCCCTGATCGTCGACATAGCCGGGTGCCGCTGACCACAGCACCAGTTTGCCGATGGCGTAAACAAAATGACTGTCGACAACTGCGAAACCGGTTTTTTCCAGTTCCAGTGGATATTTTTCGCTGGCTGACAGATATACTTCAAATGGCGCACCGCTTTGGATTTGCGCGAACGCTTTGCCGGAAGAGCCAAATGACAGCTTGGCGGTGTGACCGGTGGTTTTTTCAAAAGCGGCGGCGATTTCTGTCATCGGTTTAGTAAAGTCCGAAGCAACAGTGACCAATGTGGTTGCGGCCCAGCTAGTTTGGCGCAATAGCAATAACAGTAATACTATGGCAGTGCGAGAAAAACTGTTTAGTAACATGAACTATCTCCAAAGGCGAGAAAAATAAGGCTTGGCAGACGTTGCCAAGCCGGGTATCTGACAACCGCTAAAATCGGTTTTTAAACTTTAGACACTTTAAGGTTGAGTCTCACTCATGTTCCGCATTAGCTGATTAAAGTGGGA
>JAYTJI010000313.1:0-1827 GCA_043731245.1 Methylococcaceae bacterium
ACTACATGCACAAATGGAACAAATTTCCAATGCTGCCGCTTTACAACAACTAGGCTACGGCCACACCATGAATAATATGGACATAGCCGTTATTGAACATTGGCTGCATGACAATCACGCCATCCACATTACCTATCCCAATATCGCCAAAGTACTGGTTCAATGGATACAGGACGGTATGCCTGAAATGGAGCCTGATTTTATCGAGGCTATCTGGGACACGGTGGATGTTCTGCACATTAATCATTAGCAGGGACGCACTGATAGCGCCTCTTCAGCATTATGGATAAGCAGGAAACCTCGATTTCGTTCGCTGCATCGAGGCTACTTGTTATTTAACAGTTTCTTAAGTGTGCGTTATCATCATTTATTGGAGCGCATCGTCGTAGCCCGCAGATTTTAATTTTTTCACTGAAGTCACGTTGCTCTTCCAAAATTTCGCTGTATGCACTGTTTTCTTGCTTGTTAATATCTGAAAGATATTTTCTTGAATCCTGAAGCGCACCCACGACCTGCCAGATTTACTTTAAACATGACATTTTTTCACTTTACTTTGTAGTCTCGATTTTAAAAAAATCGGTTTGGGCATTGTTATAGTTGCAAACAGCAACCATAATGCAACCTTAATTAGCTTATCGAGAATGACTTATGCCCGCACTGACTATCAAAAACATACCGGACACCCTTTACGAACAATTAAAAACGGCTGCTGAATTGCACAGGCGAAGTATCAATAGTGAAGTCTTGATATATCTTGAGCGTGCTTTACTTGCCACAAAAATCAGCCCCACTGAGCGCTTAAGCCGTATTGAGCAACTGCGTGCCAATATCAAATTTAACAACATTACGCCGGAAGATATTGAGCAGGCTATAAACAGTGGCCGACCATGATTGTTGCTGACACCAACATCATTAGCTATCTATTTTTGCCGACTGTTTATTCGGAAAAAGCCAGTCAGCTTTATAAAAAGGATGCCGATTGGTCGGCACCTGGTCTTTGGCGTAGCGAGTTTCGTAATGTACTCGCGTTTTATTTAAGGCAGCAAATCATTACGTTAGCAGAGGCTTTGATTGTGCAAGAAGAAGCCGAGGCGTTAATGGCCGATCATGAATATACCGTTACATCTATGTCGGTTTTAACATTAACCCACAGCAGCAGTTGTTCGGCCTATGATTGTGAGTTTGTCGCCTTGGCCCAACAGTTGTCTGCAAAGCTGGTGACTCAAGATAAAAAAATTCTGCGTGAATTTCCCGATATTGCGGTATCACTGGATGACTTTTTGCAAATTGGCGTGTCTTAGCACCGTAGCACGTAGCTTCAAGGTAACGCAATGAAAGCGAGGAGGCTGGTATACCTAAAATGAAACCTGGGGCTATCTGGAATACTGTCGGAGTTCTACACATCAATCATTTGTGAGACGCAATTTGTCGCATTCATATCTCCTGTTTTCAATCTTGTATAAAGTTTCAAGGGCGTAGTTGGCGATTAATTTAATTAACTGATATGCTTAGCTGAACGGTAAATAAAGTCGATTTGAGGGGCGCACTTAACCGTGCCGACTTTGTTAGGATCGTGGATACTTTTACTTAATTGATTGTGAGGAAATACGATTATGAAACGCATTATTTTAACGAGTGTGCTTTTATTGATGGGAGCTGCGGAAGAGTCGATGGCGGCCTGCGTTAATGATGTCCCTGCTTGTTACACTCAAGTAACTAACTTAACAGGCTTATTGCCGGGCAAGACTGTTTGTAATGGTAGCTCCGGCAATTGGAACGGGCAAGAATGGCATAGTGGAAGTTCAGGACAAGCTAAAAATTTAATCG
>JAYTJI010000314.1:0-1574 GCA_043731245.1 Methylococcaceae bacterium
GGTTCGTGGGTCGGGCCGGCGGTGATCAGGATGTGGGTTCCGGCCAGCGACCCGCCACCATCGACCGACGAACGCCCCTCGACTTCGCTCGGGACGAGCCATATCTTGCAACGGCAGGCCGGCGCGTAACACCATTGCATTGCCATCGCCGGTAACCGTATGCGCCGAAGTACAGGAAAAATAGGTGCGCCCGTAACCGCCGGTTGCCAAAACGGTAACGTGCGCTTTGAACAAATGCAGCGAGCCATCATCAAGACACCAGGCCAAAACGCCACGACATTCGCCATCTTCCATAATCAAGTCGAGTACGATGTATTCAACAAAGAATTCGGCATTATGCTTTAACGCCTGTTGATACAAGGTGTGCAATATCGCATGGCCGGTTTTATCAGCCGCCGCGCAAGTGCGTTGCGCCTGGCCTTTACCGTAATGCGTGGTCATGCCGCCAAACGCGCGTTGATAAATTTTGCCTTCGGGCGTTCGGGAAAAAGGCACGCCATAATGCTCCAATTCAATAACCGCCGCCATTGCTTCACGGCACATGTACTCAATGGCATCCTGGTCGCCTAACCAGTCAGAGCCTTTAACGGTATCGTACATGTGGAAACGCCAGTCATCTTCGCCCATATTACCTAGTGCGGCACTGATGCCGCCTTGCGCGGCAACGGTATGGCTGCGAGTGGGGAATACTTTTGTGAGACAGGCCGTTTTCAACCCTTTTTCGGCCATGCCAAAAGTAGCGCGTAGACCTGCGCCACCAGCACCCACAACAATCACATCATACGCATGTTCAATAATTTTATAATCCGCCGACATAAGTTACCCTATTAGTAGTGTACGAAACACCGCAATCAACGCCGCCAGCCCTAAGAACAGAAAACTTAAGTTTACTGCCCAGACTGCAACAATTTTGATACCTTCAGCGGCAATATAGTCTTCAATAACCACCTGCAAGCCCAGCGCAGCATGATAAAAAACTGCAATAATCCATGCCGTTATGCAAACGGTATTAAAAGGGGATGTCAACCACGCTACCGTTTCTTGATAAGGTGCGTTTAAGCTTAAATCGAGAAAAATGATTAGCCAAAAAGACAATGGAATAAGCGCCACTGCACTAACTCGCTGCATCCACCAATGAGAAGTTCCCGCTTTTGCGGAACCCAAGCCGCGAACCCTGGCTAAAGGTGATCTATAATCCATAAAACATTCCTTACTCAGACAAATATTAATGTGAAAAGGGTAAGCGCTAATGAGCAACCCAGCTCAATTTTGGCGTAATAATCCAACGTATCGCGGTCAAAACTCTGCCCGGCATCCCAGATCAAATGGCGCACGCCATGACATAAATGGAAAAAAAGCGCATAAATAAAGCCCCAATACATCAATCTTATCAGCCATACACTCATCAAATCTTGCATTGCTGCGTAGCTTGTTTCACCGCCTGCAACAGCGGAAACAATGTAGACAAAAAACACCAATCCGGCCGATAACATCACGCCGGTCATGCGGTGGGTGATTGAAATAATGCCGGTTAAGGGTAGCCTGTAGACTTGCAGATGCGGGGACGTAGGTCT
>JAYTJI010000315.1:0-8969 GCA_043731245.1 Methylococcaceae bacterium
GATGATGTCACGGGTAGAACGCGTATGTATAAGAACATAGTCGACGGTGATCATAAAATGGAGGCAGGCATGCCGGAATCCTTTAATGTATTAATCAAAGAAATCCGTTCATTGGCAGTCAATATAGAGTTACAGCGTGAATAGAAGTCTGAATAGAGCCCTTGCAGTCCAATTCCTGTACTTCTGATTTTTTACTCAGAAGCTTAGGGCTTAATTATAAGTTGTATGAGTTATTTAAACTGCTTCTGCCGAATTAAGCGTCCAGCTTAATATAACTCATTTATTGATGAGCAATACCGCCATTCGCACTGTAGAGACGCGCACATCGCGTCTAAACCTGTTCTGGACTACGCCAGAAACTATTTAAAGAGGACAAGCTCTTGAAAGACTTAATGAATTTCTTAAAGCGTCAAGGTCGTGCCGACGATTTTGACGGGATCAGTATTGGCTTGGCATCACCGGATATGATTCGTTCCTGGTCATATGGTGAAGTAAAAAAGCCTGAAACAATTAATTACCGCACGTTTAAGCCTGAACGGGACGGGTTGTTTTGCGCTAAAATTTTTGGACCGGTCAGTGACTATGAATGTCTTTGTGGCAAATACAAGCGCCTAAAACACCGTGGTGTTATTTGTGAAAAATGTGGCGTAGAAGTCACCTTATCAAAAGTTCGTCGCGAAAGAATGGGGCATATTGATTTAGCCAGCCCTGTTGCGCATATTTGGTTTTTAAAATCATTGCCTTCGAGAATTGCGTTATTATTGGATATGACGCTACGCGAGATTGAGCGTGTTTTATATTTCGAATCTTTCGTTATCCTGGAACCGGGCATGACGCCTTTAGATAAAGGTCAGTTGTTGACGGATGACGAGTATCTTGACGCTGTCGAATTACATGGCGACGATTTTGTTGCCAAAATGGGTGCCGAAGCGATATATGATTTATTAAAAGCAATTAATTTAAAAGAGCAAGTCGACATCTTGCGCGAAGAAATAAATTCGACCAATTCAGAAACTAAAATAAAAAAGTACTCAAAACGTCTTAAAGTCATGGATGCGTTATTGAGTTCTAAGAATCGTCCGGAGTGGATGATTTTAAAAGTACTTCCGGTATTGCCACCTGAGTTGCGCCCATTGGTGCCTTTAGATGGCGGTCGTTTTGCCACCTCTGATTTGAATGATTTATATCGCCGGGTTATCAACAGAAACAATCGCTTGAATCGTTTGTTAGACTTAAATGCCCCCGATATTATTGTTCGCAATGAAAAACGTATGTTGCAGGAGTCGGTTGACGCGTTGCTGGATAACGGTCGTCGTGGCCGCGCGATTACAGGGACTAACAGGCGTCCGCTAAAGTCGTTAGCCGATATGATTAAAGGTAAACAAGGACGTTTTAGACAAAACCTCTTAGGCAAACGCGTTGATTATTCAGGGCGTTCAGTTATTGTGGTGGGTCCCACGTTAAGGCTCCATCAATGTGGACTGCCGAAAAAGATGGCATTGGAGCTATTTAAGCCTTTTATCTTTAGCAAATTACAGTTTCGTGGTCTCGCCACAACCATTAAAGCAGCAAAGAAAATGGTTGAAAGAGAAGGGGCTGAAGTATGGGATATACTTGAAGAAGTGATTCGTGAGCACCCAATTTTATTAAACCGTGCGCCAACATTGCATCGATTAGGTATTCAGGCATTTGAGCCTACCTTGATTGAGGGTAAGGCGATTCAGTTGCATCCATTGGTTTGTAGTGCGTTTAACGCGGATTTTGATGGTGATCAGATGGCGGTTCATATCCCATTGTCCATCGAAGCGCAGTTAGAAGCCAGAACATTGATGATGGCAACCAATAACATTTTGTCGCCAGCTAACGGCGAACCTGTTATTAACCCATCACAAGACGTGGTTTTGGGGCTTTATTACATCAGTCGTGAAAAAATAAACGCCAAAGGTGATGGCAGTATTTTTGTTAGTGTTGGCGAAATTCACAAAGCTTTATTGACTAAAACAATTGAATTGCAATCAAAAATACAATTACGTATTACCGAAAAAGTAGTCAATGAAAATGGCGAAACCGAAGATAAAACACACAGAGTAAATACGACTGTAGGTCGCGCGTTAATTTGGGAAGTTGTCCCTGATCGTATGCCTTATGATCTGGTAAACTGTGATATGACCAAAAAGAACATATCACGCCTAATCAATTACAGCTACCGCTACTTAGGCAATAAAGACACCGTTGTGTTGGCAGACCAGTTGATGTATTTGGGTTTCAGGTACGCAACTATTTCCGGGGTGTCTTTTGGTATCGAAGATATGGCGATACCAGCCAAAAAAATCGACATTATCAAAGCGGCTGACATGGAAGTGAATGAAATTCAAAGTCAATATGCGTCTGGCTTGGTTACTGACGGTGAGCGTTACAACAAGGTTGTCGATATTTGGTCGCATGCTAACGATCAAGTTGCCAAAGTGATGATGGATGGTTTGGGCGAAGAATCGGTTGTTGATGCTAACGGTAATACAGTTAAGCAAAAATCATTTAATTCAATTTTTATGATGGCTGAATCCGGTGCGCGAGGCTCTGCTGCTCAGATTCGTCAGTTAGCAGGTATGCGCGGCTTGATGGCCAAACCTGACGGCTCTATTATTGAAACGCCTATTACTGCAAACTTTAGAGAAGGCCTCGATGTATTACAGTACTTTATTTCTACTCATGGGGCGCGAAAAGGTTTGGCGGATACTGCGTTAAAAACTGCTAATTCGGGGTATTTGACACGTAGATTAGTAGATGTAGCGCAAGATTTAGTTATTACCGGAAATGATTGTGGTACTTCTAATGGTCTGATAATGACACCGATTATTGAGGGTGGTGACGTAGTAGAGCCGCTGTCGGAGCGTGTATTGGGTCGAGTCGCTGTCAATGACATCATGGATGCGGCAGGAGAAAATATAATAGTACCCGCTAAAACTTTGTTGGATGAGTACTGGGTTTCCATTCTCGAAGAGCAAAGTATTGATCAAGTGATCGTTCGTTCAATCATTACTTGTGAAAATAGACATGGTGTTTGTGCAGCCTGTTATGGTCGTGATTTAGGTCGCGGCCATTTAGTCAATATTGGTGAGGCGGTAGGTGTTATCGCCGCTCAATCAATTGGTGAGCCTGGTACACAGCTGACTATGCGTACCTTCCATATTGGTGGTGCAGCTTCGAGATCAGCCGCGATTAGTAATGTACAGGTTAAGTCTGCGGGTACGGTACGGCTTAACAACCTGAAATCAGTGGCGAACCGCGAAGGCAACCTTGTCGCAGTTTCAAGGTCTGGTGAGGTCGGCGTTGTTGATGACTATGGACGTGAAAGAGAGCGTTATAAAATTCCTTATGGAGCAGTGCTTTCTGTGCAAGAAGGTACAAAAATTAACGCAGGTGATATTATTGTTACGTGGGATCCGCATACTCATCCGGTTATCACTGAAGTAGATGGTGTTGTAGAATTAATTCACTTTGTTGATGGCGTTACCGTACAAAAACAATCTGACGAAGTGACCGGATTAAGTTCATTGGTCGTTACTGATCCTAAGCAACGTGGTTCGGCAGGTAAAGAATTACGTCCTATGGTGAAGTTGTTGGACAATGAAGGCAATACCATCTATTTGCCAGGTACTGAAATCCCCGCACAGTATTTTTTGCCAGCAGGTGCAATTGCCGGTATTAAAGATGGTGGTGAAGTTAAGGTAGGTGATGTATTGGCTAGAATTCCGCAAGAATCCAGTAAAACCAGAGATATTACCGGTGGTTTACCGCGTGTTGCTGATTTATTCGAGGCACGCAAAACAAAAGATCCTGCAATTCTTGCTGAGACCAGCGGCACTATTTCATTTGGAAAAGAAACGAAAGGTAAGCAACGCGTTATTATTACTGATGCAGCTGGCGAGCAGATTGAGACGTTGATACCAAAATGGCGGCATATCACTGTATTTGAGGGCGAATACGTAGAAAAAGGTGAAACCATCGCGGAAGGTGAATTAACGCCTCATGATATTCTTAGATTAAGAGGTATTGAAGAGCTAGCTAACTATCTAGTTAAAGAAATCCAGGATGTTTATCGCTTACAAGGTGTAAAAATCAATGATAAACACATTGAGGCGATTATACGCCAAATGCTTAGAAAAGTTGAGATTACAGCATCCGGGGATACTGGCTTTTTGAAAGGTGAGCAGGTTGAACGCGCAGCGATGCGAGTTGAAAATGACAAAATGGAAAGCGAAGGAAAAATTCCTGCAAGTTACGAATCTATATTGTTAGGGATTACCAAAGCATCATTAGCAACAGAATCCTTTATATCAGCGGCTTCATTCCAGGAAACAACGCGCGTGTTGACTGACGCCGCTGTGCGTGGCTTAAGTGATAGTTTACAAGGCTTAAAAGAGAACGTTATTGTGGGCAGGTTAATTCCAGCAGGAACGGGTTTGGCCTATCATGAAAATAGAAAAAATAGATTTGCTCAGCATCAGGCAGTGGAAAGTGATATGACAGTGGCTGTTGATGCCGGAGATGTAGAAGAAGCTCTTAAACAAGCTTTAAATGTTTAGGGGTTGTAAAAATAATTTCAAGAAAAATGATCTTGACCTAGTGAGTAATAACAAGTAATATACTCTGCTCACATAAGCCAATGTGCTTAGGTCAGATCGAAAAGCAAGCTAGCCTTTAGTGAAATCTGCTGAAGGCTTGTTAATTATCTGACAGTTAAATTGTATATCGGAGTAAACAAAGATATGACCACGATCAACCAATTAGTTCGTAAGCCGCGTGCTAAAAAGGTAGAAAAAAGCAATGTTCCGGCATTGGAAGCATGTCCTCAGCGTAGAGGAGTGTGTACGCGTGTTTATACGACAACTCCTAAAAAGCCTAATTCGGCGCTGCGTAAAGTGGCGAGAGTGAGATTGACTAACGGGGCTGAGGTAAGTAGTTATATCGGCGGGGAAGGTCATAATCTTCAGGAGCATTCTGTGGTTCTGATTCGGGGTGGGCGGGTTAAGGATTTGCCGGGTGTAAGATATCACGTCGTTCGTGGTAGCTTAGATGCTTCAGGAGTGAGTAACAGAAAGTGTGGTCGCTCTAAATACGGAACAAAACGCCCTAAAAGCTAAAAGTGAGTTGGTAAGAAATGTCTAGAAGAAGAGTTGCTACAAAAAGAGAAATTATTCCTGATCCAAGATTTGGTAGTGTCATGCTTACTAAGTTTATGAATATGATTATGGATAGTGGTAAAAAGTCAATAGCGGAAGGGATTATTTATGGGGCTTTGGATGCCATTGGAAGCAAGGGTCACGCTGAGCCACTAGAAGTGTTGTCAAAGGCATTAGAGAATGTTCAGCCTAGGGTTGAAGTTAAGTCTCGTCGTGTTGGTGGTGCTACCTATCAGGTTCCTGTTGAGGTTCGTCCTTCAAGGCGTATGGCTCTGGCAATGCGTTGGTTGATTGATGCTGCACGAAAAAGAAATGAAAGAAATATGTCGTCTAAATTAGCTGGAGAGTTAATGGACGCTTTTGAGGGTAGAGGTTCTGCTGCTAAGAAGCGAGAAGATACGCATAGGATGGCTGAGGCCAACAAGGCTTTTTCGCATTATCGTTGGTGATCAGCGAGATAAAATATTGGCTGTATAGTATAAAGTGCGTAAAACTCCAATAGAACGTTACCGTAATATTGGCATCATGGCTCACATTGATGCTGGTAAGACAACAACTACAGAGCGCATATTGTACTATACCGGTGTATCTCACAAGATAGGTGAGGTTCACGACGGTGCGGCAACCATGGATTGGATGCAGCAAGAGCAGGAACGAGGCATTACAATAACATCGGCTGCCACCACCTGTTTTTGGAGTGGAATGGAAAAACAGTTTCCAGAGCATCGGATTAATATTATCGATACGCCTGGACATGTTGACTTTACCATTGAGGTAGAGCGGTCATTGCGAGTGCTAGACGGTGCTTGTGCTGTATTTTGCGCGGTCGGCGGTGTTGAACCCCAGTCAGAGACGGTGTGGCGACAAGCTGATAAGTACTTTGTTCCGCGATTGGTTTTTATTAATAAAATGGATCGTACGGGTGCTGATTTCTTGCGGGTAATCAAGCAAATATCGTCTTGTTTGGGAGCGACGGCGGTACCTATGCAGTTGCCGATTGGTGCCGAAGATAGTTTCTCTGGTGTCGTTGATCTCGTTAAAATGAAAGCAATTTATTGGAATGAAGCCAATCTAGGAATGACTTTCGAGGAAAAGGAAATTCCAGTCGATATGCGTGTTCTCTGTGAAAAGTGGAGGGAGCATATGATAGAAGCTGCTGCGGATGCCAATGAAGAATTAACTGAAAAATACCTTATAGAAGGGTATTTAACGAATGAAGAAATAAAAAAAGGTATTCGTGCGCAAACGATAGCCAATAAAGTTGCTCCAGCATTTTGTGGTTCGGCTTTTAAAAACAAGGGTGTTCAAGCTATGTTGGATGCAATTGTTGAGTATATGCCTGCTCCAACCGATGTTGATGCTATTAAAGGGCTGCTCGAAGATGAGGTGAGTGAGGCGCGGCGACCGGCAAGCGATGATGAGCCGTTTTCCGCTTTGGCTTTTAAAATTGCGACTGATCCTTTTGTCGGGACATTGACTTTTTTTAGGGTTTATTCAGGAATCCTGAGCTCTGGAGATAGTATTTATAATTCAGTCAAGATGAAAAAAGAGCGTATTGGTCGCATAGTGCAAATGCATGCCAATTCTCGTGAGGAAGTTAAGGCGGTATGTGCTGGAGATATTGCGGCGGCAATTGGTCTCAAGGATGTAACTACCGGAGATACTTTGTGTGATCTTAAGTCCGTTATTATTCTTGAGCGTATGCAGTTTCCCGATCCTGTGATTTCAGTCGCAGTTGAGCCAAGGACTAAGGCGGATCAAGAAAAAATGGGTGTGGCGCTAACTAAGCTGGCTCAGGAAGATCCATCCTTCAGGGTGCATACTGATGAAGAGTCTGGTCAAGTAATAATATCCGGCATGGGGGAGCTGCATCTGGAAATTATCGTTGAACGAATGAAAAGGGAGTTTAATGTTGATGCTAATGTGGGTGCTCCACAAGTTGCGTACAGGGAAACAATTCGTAAATCGGTAGAGCAGGAAAGCAAGTTTGTAAGGCAGTCTGGCGGGCGAGGCCAATATGGGCATGTCTGGTTGCGGATTGAGCCACAAGAAGCTGGGGCAGGTTACGAGTTTGTCAATGAAATTGTTGGTGGTGTTGTTCCTAAGGAATATATACCAGCAGTAGATAAGGGTGTACAAGAGCAACTAAAGAGTGGTGTTCTTGCCGGGTATCCTATGTTGGACATAAAAGTGTCTATATTTGATGGTTCTTATCATGATGTAGATTCGAATGAAATGGCTTTTAAAATTGCAGGTTCAATGTGTTTCAGAGAGGGTGCAAGAAAGGCGCATCCAGTTCTACTGGAGCCTATTATGAAGGTCGAGATTGCAACGCCTGAAGAATACATGGGTGATGTTGTTGGAGATATCAATAGGCGTCGTGGCATAATTCAGGGCATGCAAGATACACCGTCAGGTAAAACAGTTAGCTGCGAGGTGCCATTGTCGGAAATGTTTGGCTATGCAACTGATTTGCGTTCGGCAACACAGGGGCGAGCTACGTACAGTATGCAGTTTGAAAAATACAATGAAACGCCTGCCAATATAGCAGAATCTATCATTAAAAAATCTTCATAAAATTGAATAACACTAAGGTATTAAATCATGGCCAAAGAAAAATTTTCACGTAGTAAGCCCCACGTAAACGTAGGCACCATTGGTCACGTTGACCACGGCAAAACAACCCTAACGGCTGCATTAACAACAGTCATGGCTAAATTGCACGGTGGCGCAGTTAAAGCCTTCGATCAGATTGATAATGCCCCTGAAGAACGTGCGCGTGGCATCACCATTGCAACGTCACATGTGGAATATGAATCTGCGGTGCGCCACTATGCCCACGTTGACTGCCCCGGCCATGCTGACTATGTAAAAAACATGATCACCGGTGCCGCGCAAATGGATGGCGCGATTCTTGTCTGTTCAGCCGCTGACGGCCCGATGCCGCAAACTAGAGAGCACATTCTGTTATCAAGACAGGTTGGCGTCCCCTATGTTGTAGTGTTTCTGAATAAAGCCGATATGGTCGACGATGAAGAGTTGATGGAATTGGTGGAAATGGAGCTTAGAGAATTACTGGATATGTATGAATTTCCAGGCGATGACACACCTATTATCAGAGGCTCAGCCTTACTGGCATTGCAAGGCGATGAAAGTGAAATCGGTATGCCATCAGTCGTTAAGCTGGTTGAGGCGCTGGACAGCTACATTCCGTTACCGGAAAGAGCGGTTGATGGCGCGTTCCTGATGCCTATCGAAGACGTATTCTCGATTTCAGGTCGCGGTACCGTAGTCACTGGACGTATCGAGCGCGGCATCATCAAGGTTGGTCAGGAAGTTGAAATAGTAGGTATCAGACCAACAGTAACAACCACCGTTACCGGTGTTGAAATGTTCCGCAAGCTGCTTGATCAAGGTGAGGCTGGCGATAACGTTGGCTTGTTGTTAAGAGGCACCAAAAGGGACGACGTAGAACGTGGTCAGGTTTTGGCGCACAAAGGCACCATCAAGCCACATGCCTATTTCAACGCAGAAATTTACATATTATCAAAAGAAGAAGGTGGTCGTCATACGCCCTTTTTTGACGGCTATCGCCCGCAGTTCTATTTTAGAACCACGGACGTGACAGGGGCAGTTGCCCTGCCCGAAGGTGTTGAGATGGTAATGCCGGGTGATAATATTTCTGTCAAAGTAAAATTGATTTCACCGATTGCTATGGAAGACGGCTTGCGTTTCGCAATTCGTGAAGGTGGTCGTACAGTCGGTGCGGGCGTTGTTGCATCAATA
>JAYTJI010000316.1:0-1600 GCA_043731245.1 Methylococcaceae bacterium
CAACAGAAAAAAGCTACTGGGCTTGGCAGTGCCAAATGACCTGTAAAATAGAGCGCAGACAAATTAGGAGTAAGTCATGAAACAAACTGTATTAAGAGAAACTGTGCGTGTTGATGCAAACCACCAGTATTTTTTACGCAATCAAACCGGAATAATTCGTGACACTACCACGCTATCTCCAGCCAAGCTCTGACACGGCCGAGTATTCCCGTGACCTTATTCAAAAGGGTGAGGGCATGCGGGTCGAGTTCAAAACCAGCTTTCAGAAAGAAGTGATTGAAACGCTGGTTGCTTTCGCTAATGCCAAAGGGGGCGTGGTGTTGGTTGGGGTAAGTGACGCGGGTCAAGTCACCGGAGTTGAAATTCAGGCAGAAACACTGCAAGGTTGGGTGAACCAATGCAAGCAAAATACCAGCCCCAGCGTCATTCCAGATATTGAAGTTATCGTGCTTGACGGTAAAGCCGTTGCCGTCATTAGTATAGATGAATACCCCATCAAGCCAGTAGCCTGCAAAGGCCGCTACTTTAAACGCATAGGCAATGCCAATCACCAGATGACGCCCACGGAAATCTCCGATGCCCACATTAAACTGATCAACTCAAGCTGGGACTACCACCCGGACCCTGTTCATGGCATCGACACTATCTCGCACCAAAAGGTACAAGCCTTTGCTGAGGCGCTCTCGCTCAAAGCCCCCATTGAGGCAGTGCTTGAAAAATTTGAACTGCTCAAGGATGGCCGCCCCACCTTCGGTTGCCATCTATTATTCTCAAAAAACGATGTACTGCTCAGCACCATCGAAGCCGGCCGATTTTCGACCCCCACCGTCATTAAGGACAGCATCACCAGTAAAGATACGCTGATTGAACAAGTCACGCGGATCATAGATTTCATCGTCAAGCACATTAACAAAGCCTACATCATTACCGGCAACCCACGGCGCGAAGAGCGTTGGGATTACCCTATGGATGCCATTCGTGAAATCGTTATCAATATGATTGTCCATCGTGACTATCGCAGTGCCAACGATTCCACTATTAAAATTTTCGATAATCGTATCGAGTTCTTCAATCCTGGCGTATTGCTGGATGATCTCACCATCGAAAAAATAAAATCCGGCAACTATAAATCCCACCTGCGTAATAAACAGATCGCCTCAGCCTTTAAAGAACTTGAGCTGATAGAAAAATACGGATCCGGTGTTCAGCGCGTGATCGAAACCTGTGTGGCTTACGGCTTTCCTGAGCCAGTGTATGAAGCCACCCAGGGAGGAATGGCAGTCACCGTTTTCAAAGAACCTTCCAGTTACTTTCAGAATGCCGCAGAAGAATCAAAAAACAAGATAATAAGTGGCGGGGTAAATGGCGGAGTAAATGGCGGGGTAAATGGCGGGGTAAATGGCCTGCTCTCTTATGTCCAGTCGCACCCAGGGCAACGCGCAAGTGAAATTGCCGCCGCGCTTAACCTCTCCCTGCGTACCATTGAGCGCTGGCTCAAGCGACTCAAAGAAGCCAAAGAAATCGAATTTCGGGGCGCACCAAAAACTGGCGGCTATTTTCTGACAACTAAATCAAGCACTGACTACCCATGAAAATGGTC
>JAYTJI010000317.1:0-3872 GCA_043731245.1 Methylococcaceae bacterium
CCCCTATGTCCCACCAATCCGATTTAATCAGTACTGATATAGATGCGTATTTAACGCAACATGAAAACAAAGAACTGCTGCGTTTTTTAACCTGCGGCAATGTTGATGACGGCAAAAGTACGCTGATAGGGCGTTTGCTGCACGACTCTAAAATGATCTATGAAGACCAACTGGCCGCCGTTCAGGCGGATAGCGTCAAATCAGGCACTACCGGCGCTGGCAAGATAGACCTGGCATTGCTGGTTGACGGTTTGCAGGCCGAACGCGAGCAAGGCATTACCATTGACGTCGCGTATCGCTATTTTTCCACATCCACGCGTAAATTTATTATTGCCGATACGCCGGGGCATGAACAATACACCCGCAACATGGCGACAGGTGCCTCAACTTGTGATCTGGCCATCATTCTGATTGATGCCCGTTACGGCGTACAAACCCAAACCAAACGGCACAGTTTTATCGCCTCTTTACTGGGGATTCAGCACATTATTGTTGCTATCAATAAAATGGATCTGATTGAGTACAGTGAAGCCACCTTTAATAAAATCAAACAGGATTATCTGATCTTTACAGACACACTTGATTTACATGACATTTGTTTTATCCCGATGTCGGCGCTGGACGGTGATAATGTTGTGAACCCCAGTGAGAATATGCCCTGGTTTACTGGTGAACCGTTAATGGCAGCGCTCAATAGTGTCGAAATTGCTAATGACCACAACTTTAACGATGCCCGCTTCCCGGTTCAGTATGTCAATCGCCCCAACCTGGATTTTCGAGGCTTTTGCGGGACTGTAGCTGCCGGTATTTTTCGTAAAGGTGATCTAATCACTGCCTTACCCTCAGGTAAAAGCAGCAAAATAAAGTCTATCGTGACTTATGATGGCGATCTTGACGAGGCATTTCCACCGATGGCAGTGACCTTAACGCTAGAAGACGAGATTGATATTAGTCGTGGCGACATGCTTATCGGCACAGAAAAACTGCCTTCAACTGTCGCCGATAAATTTAAAGCTACTATCGTCTGGATGACTGAAAAAGCCTTAACGCCCGGCCGACAATACACCCTTAAACTGGCGACACGCAGTGTTTCCGGCTCTATTGCTATGATTCATCACAGAATTGATGTCAATACCTTGGAACATCATGATGCTGTTGAATTGCAACTCAATGAAATTGCTTCCTGCACGGTTTCAGTTAATGCGCCTGTCGTTTTCGATGCTTACAAAGCCAATAAGGGTACAGGTGCCTTCATCATTATTGACCGATTGACTAACGGCACTGTCGGTGCCGGTATGATTACGGGCTCTATTGATGACGAAAATCAGCAACCGGTTAGTGCGGAAGAACGTGCGGCGCGGTATAGCCAGAAAGCCACCGCTATTGCTTTAACAGGTTCAACCAGTAAAGAAACCGCTTATAGACTGGAAAGAAAACTGTTTGATAATGGTCATGCGGCGACAGTCCTGGAAACTCAAAACTCATCACTTATACTGGCCGTCAAAAACGCTGGATTGATTTGCTTATGCGTAAATTATAGCAACGTGTTGGCCGATCTAAGTTTTGATACGGATAAAGAGTTGATAGATGATATTTACAGTGCATTGAAAGAGCAAAAAGTTATCTATTGATTTAATTATAACTGGCTCTTATCCATCTTAATGACTTACTAAACCGTTATGCTATTTTGGAAGGCAACGCTATGATTCAGTGCTTATGACAGCCTTGCTAGCAGTGAATCCGCTTAATGGTTTTAGTAAAAGCTATTGCGGAATCACTCAAAATACTCGATACTTCAAATCCAACTGGTCTTGTTAAAAAGCGGACTAATCAGGCCGGGAATATAACCATTGGAGGCTACAATATGAAAAAAACGATTTTTTTAAGTTTGACAATTGCTCTCATTACTTTAAATTCAATCAGGGTATCTGCTGCGACCGACAGCAAATATCCTGCCGCAGATTTTGAGCCTAGTGTCATTTACATTGACAAAGATGCAGTGGCTCCAGATCAGGTTCAAAATGAATCCGACCCAAAATATCCGGCCTCAAACTTTACACCTATTGTCGTATTTGTTGATAATCAATCAGTTGACCAAGCGCAAACTCAAGATGAATTTGATCCAAAATACCCTGCTGCATACTTTAAACCAAAAGTTATTTATCCATGACTCTTAGAAATGCCCGATAATTGAATTAAGCTTGGTTCTTTGCTGGCCAAAATTGCTCTTGAAGTGGGCAGAGTCGATCTTTAGATAGAGCGTGATAAGTTGCCTAATGAACCGTTAAGCTTTGAATGATTCTACTTGATACCAATGTCATTTCTGAGCCTTTAAAAGCGTCCTGCGATAAGAAAGTACTTTCTTGGATTGACGAACAAGTAATTCCACCCCAAAACCGCCACCAATTCCGATACGATTACGCCAGTAGTGAATGACGGCTTTTGGAAGTGGCGAATTGTCGCTATCGATCCCAAGAAGACAGCCAGATATCCTTCGAAATAGGCAATGTTCAAGCTTAAAATTCATGGTCTTGGCCTTAGTCTACTCACTAAGTCGTTCCTGAAGCGCCATAACTTGCGGATTTTGACGTTCTACCAAAGTACGAAGTAGACCAAAGAATACTGTGCGAATCTCAGTGTCCCTATCGATAAGTTCTTGGCAATGATCAAGAAAATCAGCCAACTGTTTATCAATTTCTTTGTAGGAGTCATGCCAGAAACCATGTTGCGTAATGGTTTGATCGAGCCATTTAATACCCTCAACTTGTAAAGAACACGCCGCTGGGGTTAAAAGGAGTTTAATAAACGCTCTGGCGCACGTTTCATCTGATAAGTGAATTTCGCACCAAAGGCGGAATTCTTCGGTCATGTCTTTAACCAGATAGATTTTATCCGCACTCCAAAAATCAAAAGCCAAGGTTAATTCACCTAATCCCATTAAAGCACAATAACTTTTATCCATATCCCATGAACGTTTTTTAGCCCTACCGTTCCATGCGCGACTGGTTCTCGTTCTACCCTGGAATCAATGCTTAAGGAAGTAAAGTTTTTATGAGAAAGCCGTGGGCCTTACCCCAACTGCATTTTGCCGTCTGTACTTTAACGCACTTACATTTATTTAACTGAGGCGGCGTGACAAAGATTGTTAATCCCGCTATGTACGGTAGCAGACGGACGTTAACTAAAAAAAGCCGTATCCTCCAAATCACGGTACAACATTGCGAGCTAATTTTTCGGTACTAAATGGCATCGAACCAGAACCAATAATCGTTTGCTTATGTCCGTGTATGGCGACATTAATCGCCATACAACCACGAATGAGAGGTATAAACATGAACTTGAATCATTTTAAAGATAACTTGAAAGACTCTATAAATAATGTAAAGGAACAATGGATTTGGTTTGTAGACGATCAAATAGATGTAATCGAAGGGAAGCGCAATCACTTTTGCGGTAAGACGCAGAAGATCTACGCGATTGACAATGATGAAGCAGAAAAACGCTTGGCAAATTGGCAGAATCTCCAAAGAGAAAAGTTGCTGAACTCATAAGCCCAGAAGTGGCGTGGGTTTTGCGAACATTCGTAAATCTGCGTTTCCCCAAAAATGATTGAAAAGCCCATTTTCTAAAGGCTATAAGCGTAATTTACAAACCCACAAGCCAAACAGTTCATAGGCTGGCTTACCGATACAAAATAACTAAATTTATTAACATAGGAAATATCATGAAAAAACTCAACATCAGCATACTTTCCCTGGCAATCGGGCTTACCTTGAGTACGGGCGCTATGGCCGAAAGTATGTCAAAGAAGCAATACAAGTCGCTTGATAAAAGTATCGATTCACAATACAAGGCAGCTAAAAAAGGGTGCG
>JAYTJI010000318.1:0-1411 GCA_043731245.1 Methylococcaceae bacterium
GTTTAGATCAGTCTTGTTAAGCCTTTATCAGAAAACATCCGATCGTGCTCGGATTCTGTCAGTGACATATCATCATTTTCGGGAATACCCGCATTTTCAGCACCCAACTTAATCATTAAACGAATTTCGTTTCTGGAATCCGCTGAATTCAAGGCATCATCGTAACTGATTTTACCCGCCATATGTAAGTCATACAGCGCTTGGTCAAACGTCTGCATACCCTGCTCACGAGAGTCTTTCATTAATTCTTTGATCTTATGAACTTCACCTTTACGGATGTAATCCTTAACTAAAGGCGTATTAAGCAATATTTCAACAGCGGGATACCGGCCTTTGCCGTCAGCACGTTTAATCAATTGCTGCGCAACAATCCCTTTTAGATTCAACGATAAATCCATCAAAACCTGTCCGTGCATTTCGTCGGGAAAGAAATGCAATATCCGGTCTAAAGCTTGGTTGGCATTGTTTGCATGCAAGGTAGACAGGCATAAATGTCCGGTTTCGGCAAAGGTAATTGCATTCTGCATAGTTTCCCGCGTCCTGATTTCGCCGATTAGAATGACGTCCGGCGCCTGCCGCAGGGTATTCTTTAATGCCACTTCATAAGACTCTGTATCAATTCCCACTTCGCGCTGGGTGATAATACAACCCAAATGCGGATGTTGAAATTCTATTGGATCTTCAATGGAAATAATGTGACCGGAACTGTTTTGATTTCGATGCTTGATTAAGGCCGCTAAAGATGTTGACTTACCTGTACCCGTAGCACCTACAAAGAGGACAAGGCCGCGCTTTTCCATGATCAGGTCTTTTAAAACAGGCGGCAAAAACAAAGATTCTGCATCCGGTATTTCATTTTCAATCCGTCGCATAACCATGCCAGCTGAATCCCGTTGCGTAAAAGCACTGATTCTAAATCGCCCCACACCCTCTACGCCAATAGCAAACTGGCACTCCTTAGTATTTTCAAACTCATCCTTTTGCCGCTGGGTCATAACACTATGTACAATTTCTAAAGCCTGAGCCGATGACAATGATGCCTTAGCAATTTCAATAAGTGCATTATCTACCTTTATCGTTGGCGCTCTTCCAGCGGTTATAAATAAATCAGAGGCCTTTTTTTGAGCCATTAATGTAAATAGCGCATTAAATTTTGTTATCCCTTCCATTAGCGAAAAATATCCTTATTAACGGCCTTAACCATTGCTGTTTTTGCGGTAACCAGACCTTTATCAACCAGTTCTTTCAGGTTCTGATCCAGTGTCTGCATACCGTCTTTGCGCCCGGTTTGAATCGCGGAATACATTTGCGCCACTTTGGCTTCCCGAATCAGGTTTTTGATGGCCGATGTACCCACCATAATTTCATGTGCGGCAATACGACCACCGCCAATTTTCTTCATAAGTGTTTG
>JAYTJI010000319.1:0-2960 GCA_043731245.1 Methylococcaceae bacterium
GAACAGGAATTTAAACCGTTTTGCTGTGAACGTTGTAAATTAATAGACTTGGGTGAATGGGTTATGGAAGAGAAAAGAATTCCGGGCGAAGCTCTGGAACTGGAGAACGATAACGATGAGGATTCTTTTTTTCAATAAAGTTGCGGACGCGCTATAACAACCCCTTAGCTGGATGCCGACCAAATCTAAGATTAGAAAAACTTTTCTACAGGACATTCAGCGAAAGATGTATAGTTTAGGCATTATTTATAAGGATGATTTTATGACTACGATTACTTTTGATACCCTTAAACTTGTTGATAAGCTTAAGGCCGCCGGCATTCCTCAGGAGCAAGCCGAAGCAGTGGTACGTGTTATTGCTGAAGCGCAGGATGAACTGGTTACTAAAACCTATCTTGATATTAAGCTGTCTCCTGTCCTTACCGATCTTGCCGTGCTTAAGTGGATGATAGGCGTGCTATTAGCTGGCGTCCTGTCGCTGGTTCTTAAGGCATTTTTTTAAGCTAAAAACATCTTGGCAGTATGATTTCAACATCGCCTCGTAGGCGATATGCTTGTGGCTCTTAACACTAGAGCATCATCAAACTAATCCAACTCTAAACAATGACCAATCACTATCCCTTAGGCCCAGTCATGCTGGATGTTGAAGGCTTAACTCTGACACAACATGAACAGGAAAAAATAAACCATCCGAACACCGGAGCGGTTATCCTTTTTTCGCGAAATTACCAAAACCCTGAGCAGGTTACCACGCTGATTAACAGCATTCGCGCGGCGCGTGATGGCGACATCCTGATTGCTGTGGATCAGGAAGGCGGTAGAGTACAACGGTTTCAAAACGGTTTTACGCGCTTGCCACCTGCGTCTTACTATGCACAAACGCCAGAACTTGCCGAATCCGCAGGCTGGTTGATGGCAGCGGAATTATTGGCAGTCGGTGTTGATTTCAGTTTTGCACCGGTACTGGATATTGATTGCGGCGTTAGCGAAATTATCGGCAACCGCTCTTTTGCTACCGACCCTGAACTGGCAACCAAACTTGCCAGTTTATTCAGAAAAGGTATGAATGCAGCGGGCATGGCGGCGACCGGCAAACACTTTCCCGGACATGGCGCGGTGGCGTTGGACTCACACCTGACTTTGCCGATTGACGAACGAGACTTAGAAAGTATTCGCGCAAAAGACTTGCTGCCTTTTAAACAATTGATAAAAGAAGGTCTGGAAGCCATTATGCCAGCGCATGTTGTCTATCCAAACATCGACCCTAATCCGGCGGGTTTCTCACCTTTCTGGATACAACAGATTTTGCGCCAGGAATTAAACTTTAATGGCACGGTATTCAGTGATGATTTGAGTATGGCAGGTGCAGCATCCGCAGGTGATTTTTCTGAACGCGCCAGACGGGCCCAACAAGCCGGATGCGACATGTTATTAGTTTGTAATAATCCGCTTGCCGCAGAACAGGTTCTTGAGTCATTGCCCATCTCGCAAGACCCCATCAGAGAACAGCGGCTTAAACGGATGCAAGGCCAACCCGCTAAATCGCAAAACCATAAGCACACTGAAAAATGGTTACAAATTTCCAATCTTATCGACCAATTCACCCAAAATCATGCTTAAAGAAATCAAGCACATCCAGGCCACCGCCGACTTGCTCTATAGCGAACAGGAAGTGGAAGCCGCCCTGGACACAATGGCAGAACAAATTAACATTTTGTTAGCTGACCGTAACCCGTTATTGCTGTGTGTCATGAACGGTGGCATAGTCGTCGCCGGTAAGTTAATAACCCGCTTAAATATCCCGCTAACAATCGATGCCATCAACGCAAGCCGTTATCAAAACCAGACCTCTGGCGGCACCATCGAATGGGTGCTTAAGCCCGGAACGCCTCTTAAAGACCGCACTATACTGATCATTGACGACATACTGGATGAAGGCATTACTCTGGCTGCAATCCATCAGTACTGCCTTGATCAAGGCGCGACATCGGTTTATAGCGCTGTCTTGGTAGATAAAATCCTTGACCATGAAAAACCAATAACCGCTGACTTTATTGGCTTGAAAGTAGCAAACCGTTATTTGTTCGGCTACGGCATGGACTACAAAGGTTATTTACGCAACGCAGCCGGTATTTATGCCTGTAAAGACTACGATAAGGAAATAATATTATGACCAAGCTTGCAATTATTGGCGGCACTGGACTTACCCAGCTCAGTGATTTAAAGATTATCAAACACCATCAACTCACTACGCCTTATGGCTCGCCTTCAGCGGACTTTATTACCGGTGAACTTAACCAAAAAAAAGTCATATTTCTGGCCCGGCATGGCAATCCCCACACCATTGCGCCACATAAAATAAATTATCGCGCCAATATCTGGGGACTTAAACAACTTGGTGTTGAGCAAATTATTGCTGTTGCCGCAGTGGGGGGCATTACCGGAGAAATGGTTCCTGCGCATATCGCCATCCCCGACCAGATTATTGATTACAGCCATGGCCGTGCGCACACTTTCTTTGAAGATGAAAACTATCCTGTCACCCATATAGATTTTACTTATCCTTATAATCAAACACTGCGCTCTGCTTTAATTACTGCCGCCGCTAAAGCCAATATAAAAATCAGCCCGATTGGAACCTATGGCTGCACCCAAGGGCCACGCCTGGAAACCACCGCAGAAATCAAACGCATGGAAAAAGACGGCTGTGATTTAGTGGGCATGACCGGTATGCCGGAAGCCGCTCTGGCTAAAGAACTTGAGATGGATTATGCCGCCATTTCCGTGATTGCCAACTGGGCCGCAGGCAAAACAGCCGGAGAAATCACCATGGCAGAAATTGAACAGCATCTTCATACCGGCATGGCTAATGTAGCGCAATTACTTAAGAGCTTTATAGCCCTGGCTTAGTGCCGTATGGTTTTGTCATTGTTGGTGACTCATGCTAAAAATTTCATTTC
>JAYTJI010000320.1:0-2747 GCA_043731245.1 Methylococcaceae bacterium
ACACCGACACTTTAGAGTCAAATAATTAGTTATAAGGAATCGAAAATGAACAAATCTACCACCAAGGCTTCCGCAGCTGACGCCGCAGTATTGTCCGACATTGAATCCCTGCGTAAACGTGCCCGCAAAAATATCGAGGAAGGTGCCGTCACCACGGGCTATGGAGCTGATCGCAAGGAAGTAATCAGATTATTGAATGAGGCGCTTGCCACTGAATTAGTCTGCGTTTTGCGTTACAAGCGGCATTACTTTATGGCAAAGGGTATCAACTCTGATTCAGTCAAAGCAGAGTTTCAGGCTCACGCAACTGAGGAAATGGGGCATGCTGACCGCCTTGCAAAGCGCATTACCGAATTGGGTGGAGAGCCTAACTTCTCTCCCGACGGACTTAGCAAACGCAGCCATGCCGAATATGTTGAAGGTGATACGCTCGAATCGATGATTAAGGAAAACTTGATCGCCGAACGGATCGCTATCGAAAGTTATCGTGAAATGGTCATTTACCTGGCTGAACATGACCCAACTACCCAGCGTATGCTCAAAGAGATTCTAGCCATGGAAGAAGAACATGCCGATGATCTAGCTTCGCTACTAGTGGGCATGTAGCCTTAACACGGAAACCAGTAAAAAGAGTATTTTTCTAGGGGACTGTCGGATTTAACGGTGCAAAAAGTGTTAAAATAGCCCCATCGACACATCGAATCAAAAATAAAAGTGTCGGCTTAGGAATTACAAGAAACGGCGGGTGAGTAACCCGCCTTTTTTATGCACATCACTTTATTTCAGCAGCGACGATTAGTAAGGGTAATCGGCAATTTATTGAATAATCAAAAGCCTGTCGGCTCACGGCGCTGTTCGCCATTGAGTTTATGGCGAACACGGGAGATCGTATCATAAACAATTTTTCGAACACGGTTAATACCACCTAAAGGTCTATGCTCAGGGATGGTATGCCAAGGCGTGAAAGCTAAGTTTTCGCAGTACGCCTCTTGTTTTGGCGAGGCAAACTCCTGACGTGGAATGGTGATCTTCGCCACAGGAATAAACGGCGAATCATTTTCACTCCACTCGACCGTAGGATCCTCGATGGGCATTTCCGAAGGGTGCTTACGAAGCTGAACCATAAAGTCAAAACACGCATTGCCCTGATCAAGCTGTTTCCACATATTTTCGCGCAGAAAATTTGGTGAGGAGGTGTCGCCGAATTGAGAAGTAGCGCTGCAAGAGCGTACGGAAAACTTCATCGCGGTATCGCCAAACCCATAGGGAGTGGTACTCCAATATTGTATATCCAGTGGGTTAGCAACCTCTTTCCCCTTGATCGCGTTTGCAATTCCAAACTCGTGCAGACGGAATTTAAAGGGATTCAAGCTGGGAAAAAAGAATTTGACGGGGCTATCTTCCGAAAGGGCCTTCTGGAATTCGACGTAGTCTGCCGCATTTCGCACGAAAAACACCGGATGGTTAATCATCACAAAATCCTGTGTGCCGGACTCGCTACCCTCTACCTCCATCAGCTTAATCGCCATCCCACGGGCATCGCCGACCGAATCATCTTGCACTTTTCCAGACGCGTTGGAGTAGCGTATCCATGCCGGAAAATCGCGGAACTCCTTGAAAACACCGAACTGCACTTCCTTGGGCAACTGGTGCAGTACGCTAAATTTCGCTCGCACACAGCCATGAGCCTTGGGGTGGGCATCTCTGTGGGCAGCACCATTCTTGGCCTCAGCCCGGACACTCCCTTCTACTATCCGCACAATCTGCTGGATTGCACCGTCCTCGTTCGATGGAACTTCCTCAATACTGGAGGCCAAAGTAGGGAGAGCATAAAAAAGAGCTACGCTCAGTGAAAAGGCTTTGCAAACATTTCTATCTGAACCTAAAAAAGCAGAATTCCGTTTAACTACAATTTTCATATTAACCACCAACTAGATAATTTGACCGATAACTCGTTAAGTTTCGAGATAATCCGTGTACAACGTGTCATTGAATGACCCACGTTAAATCTAACGCTAATGCTAGGTGCAGTCGGTACGCTATCGCACATTAATAATTAATATTATTAACCCTGCTCTATGTGCGTAAACGCACAGACTCGTTTTAGGTAGGCGTGTATATTCGAAACCCAGACAAGGAATTTAGTGGGCTAAACGGTGAATGATCTCGTTAAGAATAGATCGGGAAGCTCGCCTAAAACCCAAATAACAATCAGTATTAATACCTTGCCTGTGCTTTACTACAGAAGTATCACTCAACCCGCTCGCACTGAGCCATTAGGAGAAAACCATGATTAATAGCGACCAGATTAAGCCTGAAATGCCCGTTGTATGTTCCGAAGACGGCCAATTTGCTGTTGTAGATCATATGGTAGATGCACATACCATCAAGCTGAACAAAGATGAAACGGGGCAGCACCACTACATTCCGTTAAGCTGGGTAACCTCAACCGAAGGCGGTAAGGTTAAAGTTGACCGTCCGGGCGATGAAGCCATGGAAGATTGGTCAACAACCCCGCCAGTCGCATGAACAAATCAGGCCTCTGATTTATAACGACAGGGCTACAGTAGTATTTTTACTACTGTAGCGGTTGAGTTCACTTTTTAAGAATATAATCCAGCTTATATCAATCATTTGGAATTAAAAATGAAACCAATCAGTAGAACTTTTTTCAAAGGGTTAATCGCCATTATTCCCCTTGTCCTCACGCTTTATTTGCTCATCTGGCTTGCCGCCACTGCCGAGTT
>JAYTJI010000321.1:0-4407 GCA_043731245.1 Methylococcaceae bacterium
GTATGCTGCATTTTGGGGAGCCCCCAGGGTCGCAAGTCAAATCACTATATTTCCGCGACTGGGGACAGTTTGGAGCGCATATTCATTTGCAATTAAAGTGAGCCCACGAAAATGGAATGCGAGCCGAAGCGGATAAATGCAAGCTCATTTGCAGATAATGTGAGCAGGGGTGTCCCTTCAGTTGCAATTAATCTGAGCCGAAAATAGCGTTAAATGCGAGCACGACAGTTTTCAAATGCAAGCCGTTACAACTAGGATAAGAATATTTTTTTAAAAGTTAATTCTGGAGCAATGCTTTCTACCCAATAAGTATTAATCTGGTCTGATGGAAGTCTACTACCTTGCATACAGGTAATAGACTTGATAGCCGCAGTATAAGAACTGCATGGGATAGGGCCTCCAATTCCCTCATCCTGGCCTTGCCATTTAATAACCACTGGAATATTAAGATCACTCACTTGTTACCCTATCAATATTTATATTCTGATTTTTTTGGTTCAGGTTAACGAACATATATTTATCAGGCAATAGTATGAACATAAAATATGATGCCATTGTCCATTTTGCCGTATCAATGTTTTCTAAAGCTTTGAAAATGCCTCAAATCTATCTCTCAGTTCACTATCACCAAATAGAAGCCCATAATAATGATTGAGAAAATATTTTCTGTGTTTCTATTGGAACCAACCCATCTTTCAATGCCATCTTTTCATTTGGAAACATTGGGTTCTGTTGACATTTCGATAATAGGTATTGAAAAACAATCCTTTATGAATACAGGGTAAAACTATAACCGATTGATAAAATAAGTATTTTTATCAAATGTTAACAGGGCTTAGATTTATTGCGTTAGGCACATGATCAAGGGTAAGATCGACGAGGGGTAAAAGGCTTTTTGGCCAGTTTTACACGAACGAACTTTCCCGTCCACCGCTCCACCGGCGAATTCCTGTTCGGAATATAATTACACAGGATGGAATGGCTAATCATCCGGCCTCGCCGTTTTGAAACGGGCAGCTGCCCCCAAGAGGCCGACCACAAAGAAAGCCGTGCCGGCAAGGGTGAAACGCAGATTAGGCTCCTGGATGGTCAGGTCGCCGGTAGCATAAAGCATGATAATGACAGCGATCGCCCCCCACCCAAGAAAACGCAACGTAGCGGCTATAATGAGATTACCTGGAGTTTCCGATTCGCTCACTGGCGTGTCCATTCGGTAAGCCACAAAACCGCACATCAGCGCCGGCAGAATCCCCCAGCGCGTATGTTCTATAAAGCTTTCCAAAAACTTGAAGTGTTCTTTGTAGTAAGTTAACTCGAGAATAAGCGTTGATGCCGAGGTGCTGACTATGAAGCCCATTATCATCATTGACATATAGAACCCATAGTACCGGTCGGATTGCTCCCGTTGATGCCTGAAGGCGAGTGTCCGGGAAATAAAAACGAGCCCTATCGGAAGGACATAGATCGCAATGGCATAGGCGATCCACCGGAGCGTAGTGTAATCAAAGTGGGCTAACGGTTTATCGGGAAACAGGAAAGCATTGTGTAGCGAGACCGAAATCTCCCGACCCAACATGACCCCGATAGCGGTGGCAGCCGTGAATAGCAGGATATATTTATAGGTGTGTTTGAGGCGAGCCTCGTGGACGTTGCCGCCGAGCTGCTTTACGGTTGCCCATATGTCATTCTCGCTTGCACTCCCGAACACGACCAGAGAGGCGAGTAAGCGACAGAGTAAACCGGTGAGATGGTCCAGATCCTTTATCAAGTTGACCGTCTTGGTATAGTGGGGTTCCGCTTCTTTCCAGACGGCAACTTTTTCCGACATCGCATTATAGGAGATACAGATTTCCCCCCATTTCAGAGACGGTTCGCTAAATAATCGACGAAAAGACGATTGGTTAGCGTAATTCTGTATCTGGTCAAAAAGAAGGCAATTATGAGCCCATTTATACTCGACCGTGGCGCTGGACTTTTCGAAATCACCGGGGTCAATGCTTGTCACCAGCAATCGATTGGCGATTTGTGCTTTTAATCTATCGTCGACCGCCGATAATCTCGATGTAATTAAAGCGTTATAGACCTCTACCGCCTTGGTCGGAATTGCGAAAACGTCATGGATGCTGTCCCTCAAAATAAGTAAGGGATTAAACCTGCTTTCCCAGGTGATAAAAAACAGAAACAGCCCGGCGGCAATCAAAGGTATGATCGTGTTTCCGCCCAAGCCATTAAGAAGGTTCACCAATTCCCCTGGCCGAAGGTTCTTCACGATGAGTGTCACCAGCGGTTCCAAGGGCAGCCACAGCCAGGTAAGTACCCAGTAAAGTGCTGCCATAAACGTGCAATACGATGCGATCCCTATCCAGTAGGTGCTTCTGCGGACAAAATATTCGGGTAGTGTCGGTTCATCGCCTAGCTGAATGCGACGTTTCTGGAAGGACTGATAGGCGAGAAAGAATGTGGCCCCGGTTCCAAGAAACTGCACCGCAAAGTTAATCAAGAGTTCGGAAGTCATCGGGCGGTTGCTCCTACGTAGTTTTCACAAAATTTCGAGTTTAAAAAAGCCAAATTCCGCTTGATTATAAACGGGCTTATCAAACAATTCCGGTATTTTTTTACGCCAGTTTTGCAAGGCCTGAATTGACGTGATGTGGCCGAGCGTGGAAAACGGTGTTGAAAATTTTCCAGTTTTACAAGAAAAGAGCATCAAAGTTTGCCGGTTCTTAATCGCTATTTTATTGTTTTTAATGCCGAGTCATTTATCTGGATGGAAATACTTCATCCTGATAACAGCAATAGGTATGTCGAGACCTATTGCTGTCAGACTCTAAATGACTGCTTTTCAAGGTTATCCAGCCGTTGACTGAAAATATGTGTCTGTTTCTAATTGGCCGAAACTTGGCTTTGATAGTTAGAAATTGCCAACGGCTGCTTTAAAGATTAGTTGATCTTTCGGGTCAGGTTTTGAGCATCGGTTTAGTAGGCCCCCATAAAATCGCTTTTGCCGACTTCCAGGCCATTGTGCCGCAAAATAGCATAGGCAATGGTAACGTGGAAGAAAAATTGCGGTAACCCGTAGTTGGACAGGTAGGTGTGGCCGGCCAGTTTTTTTTCTTTCGGGGTGCCCGCGCGTAACACGATTTCGCGCGTTTCGCTGCCCTCGAATTGCGCGGGTGTCAGGCTTTCAATAAACGATAGGGTCTTGACAATGCGTGCCTGCAAATCGGCGAAGGTTTGTTCGTTGTCGTCATACACAGGCACCTCAACGCCTGCCAGACGTGCTGACACACTCTTGGCGAAATCAGTGGCGATTTGCACTTGGCGGATTAAGGGGAACATATCGGGGAATAACTGCGCGTCCAGCAAAACTGCCGGTTCAAATTTTTTCTCGATGGCGAGTGCTTCTGCTTTGGTCAAAATGACGCTGAGGCTGTTCAACAGCTGTGTGAAAACGGGTACGGACGTAGTGTGCATATAAGTGGTCATCGGTTTTTCTCGGTTAATTGCAAACAGTTATTGGTATACATCAAAATTAAGTATCGCATGAATAGGCGAGGTTTAGTGCTTTCAACACTTTACGAGACTTAATCAATTATTAATCAATTCTGTATCCATCCCTAATAAATTGCTAATCAAGATCTCAGCAATGTTCTATAGAATCTTCTGCAATTGAATTATTTTCTAATAAAGGCGTTTTAACATGTTCAGAATCGCAACCCTTGTCATAGTTGGTTTAGCATTTTCATCACTCACGTTGGCAGATGAGGGTAGGCACAAACATCATGGCCACCACGGTAGCCGCCATTACGGACCGGCCGAACGTGGCTATGACGAAAGAGCCCCTCAATACGCTCCACCACCGCGTTATAACGGCTACGACCAGCGTTCCCACCAGGGTTTGGCTGGCGGTGTCATAGGTAGCGTTGTGGGCTACGAACTGGGTGCTGGTAATCCAATTGTTTCAGGTCTGGGGGCAGCTGCCGGTTCCTATTTAGGAAACGGGTTGGCCCGATAAAACCGCAAAATAAAATTCAGGCGATACCTGCCCAGTGCGCATTGCAGCCATTATTCAATCATGCTTCGAATCCAACTAAGGGATGCCAAACATAACGATTCCGGTTTTATGGCAAAGTTTGTCAGTTTTAGCAATCATTGACTAAGTTGCAAGTTGTCATTCTTACATTCAAGATGCGTGTACATGGGCTCTTCGTTCTATCATCCCAATTAAAAATACGTGGCTCACAATTAAATTAACCGTGGGTCACATTGCATGATAGCCTCGTGGTTTCAACCACTAAGACCCCTTTAAAGGTCATTATCATGAACGAAATTAAAAAAGTTAAACCCGCCGCCAAAACAGCAGCAGAAAGCCTTACGCGATAAAGTTAGCCGTCCAGGCAGAAACCC
>JAYTJI010000322.1:0-23316 GCA_043731245.1 Methylococcaceae bacterium
AAAACGACAAGGTTGGATAAAAAATCTTCGCGCCTAATAAATCGAGGCATCCCTTTTGTAGCGTGGCTTGTGGCTTTTTCGTTCAAACACTACTTAGCCTATTTCAACCTTACTAAAACTAAATCCCCTTCCAATGCCCCTGCCTCGAAAGAGGAGACTCATTATAAAGTCGTTATTGGCATCTTCAAGCTCATTCAGAATTCTATTTGCGTTAGTACGAAACGTTTCCTAGCAACTAAAGTGATTTTTATAATCTTCCATTGAAAGTCTAATTACTTCATGAGCTTCATCCCGTCCATAAACATGGGTTATTTCACAAATATTTTTTTCGCTTGGAAGATGCTTATAGGTCAAAAAATAATGTTTAAGCCGATTTATATAAGACTCTGGGCAATCTGATACATCATTCCATTGCCGATAAAACTCATCACCTTTCATGACTGCAATAATTTTATCGTCTGCCTCACCACCATCCAGTAAACGAAAACCACCAATAGGAATAGCCTGTAATAAAATATCGCCATGCGTTACACTGCGCTCGCTCAAAACACAAATATCCAGCGGATCGCCATCACCTTTGATAACTTCTTTTCCTGATTTCAGCGCGGCATACCCCGCAACTTTTTCAGCGCAATAGGTTTGTGGTATAAAGCCATAAAGGGTGGGAATCATATTGGAAAACTTTTGTGGCCGGTCTATTTTAAGGTAACCGGATTCTTTATCGATTTCATATTTAACGGTATCGGATGGAACAATTTCAATAAATGCGGTAACAATTGTCGGAGCATTATCGCCTGGTTTGATGCCATGCCAGGGGTGTGCTTTGTGTTGTATATTCATATTTTTATGGCTCTTTTAACTATAACTAAACTGTTTCATTAGACTGAAATCGGTGCCTTGATATGTTCATGTGCCTGATAATCGGCACAACAAAAATCTTCATACTGATAATTAAATATTGATTCCGGTCTGCGCTTTATCGTTAAGGTTGGCAACGGATAAGGTTTGCGGGTTAATTGCAGCTTAGCTTGTTCCTGGTGATTAAGGTATAAATGAACATCACCGCCCGTCCAGATAAAGTCTCCTACTTCTAAATCACTTTGCTGCGCGACGATATGCGTCAATAACGCATAACTGGCTATATTGAATGGCAAGCCCAAAAACGTGTCACAACTGCGCTGATAGAGTTGACATGACAACCTGCCATCAAGCACATAAAACTGAAAAAAGGCGTGACAGGGTGCTAAAGCCATTTTTCCTCGCGCTACATTCTCTTGCGGGCTAATACTTTCATCGGGTAAATCGGCGACATTCCAGGCAGATACAATAATACGCCGACTATTGGGTGTTTTTTTCAGCTGTTCAATGACCTGCTGAATCTGATCAATGTGCCGGCCATCCAGAGTTGGCCATGAACGCCATTGATGTCCGTACACAGGACCTAACTCACCTTGTTCATCAGCCCACTGATTCCAGATATTAACATTATGCTCATGTAAGTAATCCAGATTAGTCTCACCTTTTAAAAACCACAGCAATTCATGGATAATTGATTTTAAATGAGTTTTCTTAGTAGTGACCAAAGGAAAACCCTGAGCCAAATCAAAGCGCATTTGATAACCAAAAATAGACAGTGTGCCACTGCCTGTTCTATCCCCTTTCAGCGCTCCTTCAGTGAGAATTTTGTCGAGCAATTCTAAGTATTGCTTCATACAGTTTTTTTATTTGCATAATAAAATAATAATGCACCCATAATTATCATTGGCGTTGACAGTATCTGTCCCATAGTCACCCAATTCAAGGCTAGAAAGCCTAGATGCGCATCAGGCATTCTGAAAAATTCGACAAAAAACCGGAAGCAGCCGTAGAAAAACAGAGCCATACCGGTAGTTGCCATAACCGGTCTTGGTTTGCTGGAATACAGCCAAAGAATAATGAACAGTACGATACCTTCTAAAAAGGCTTCATAGAGTTGCGACGGGTGACGGGCAAAAGAACCACCATTAGGAAACACCATGGCCCAGGGCACATCGGTCGTTCTACCCCATAATTCAGAATTAATAAAGTTACCGATACGCCCTGCCCCTAAACCTATAGGTGCCAGCGGCGCGATAATATCGGTTAATTGCAGCATGGTGCAACGCTGTTTTTTTGCAAAAAACCACATGGCAATAAAAACCCCTAACATGCCACCATGAAAGGACATACCACCCTCCCATATTTTAATAAGGATAATGGGGTTACTTAAAAAGTCACTAAACTTATAAAACAGAATATAGCCTATTCTGCCACCCAAAATCACACCTAAAGCACCATAAGTAACCAGATCTTCTATAGCTTCAGGTTTAATAGGTGACCACGGTGACTCTGCCCGTTTTTGCCCTAAAAACCAAACAGCAGCAAAACCTATCAGATACATCAAGCCGTACCAGTGTATTTTCAGCGGCCCCAAGCTTAATGCAATAGGGTCAATTTGTGGAAAATTCAACATGACTAAACATCCAAATTAGTTACATCCAACGCATTTTTAACAATAAAATCCCGTCGTGGCTCCACAATATCTCCCATTAATGTGGTAAAAATCTCATCAGCTGCAATCACATCTTCAATTCTAACTTGTAGCAACCTACGGTTATTGGAATCCAGTGTGGTTTCCCACAGCTGTTCCGGATTCATTTCACCCAAACCTTTGTATCGTTGAATATGCTGGCCTTTTTTAATTTCCTTCATCATCCACTCAAAGGCTTCTTTAAAACTACTGACGGGGTACTGTCTTTCACCCATTTGCATATAAGATCCTTCAGTAAACATACCCGCCGTATCATTCGCATAGCGGGCAATTTGCTGATAATCCTTGCCGTTAAAGAAAGCCGATGGTAGTACAAACGTTTTAGTGATTCCATGCAGCCGTTTATTAACAACTACGGAAAACTCATTGCTCGCTTTGTAATCGAGCTTAATTGTAAATAGCGCTTTACTATCGCAATCCTTCAGTTTTTTCTCCATCCTGGCAAACCAGCCCGTAAGTTTTTGCTGATCTTGTTTGATTTCGTCATTAATCGCTTCCATATATGAAAATTGTTCCAGAAAAACGTCATCGTAACGTCTGGATAAACGATTAATGATACTCACTACACCAGTAAATTCCTTCGCTAGTTTTTCCAGACCCTGCCCTTGAATCGGCGGCGCTGTCTCGTCGGTAAAAAGCTGGGCTTTATCCAACGCAAGCTGGATCAGATATTCGTTTAATTGGGCATCGTCTTTGACGTAGTGCTCTTGTTTGCCCTTTTTAACCTTGTATAACGGTGGCTGGGCAATATAGATATAGCCTTTTTCAACTATCTCTGGTAATTGCCGGTAAAAAAATGTTAGTAATAATGTCCTGATATGTGATCCATCGACATCCGCATCGGTCATGATAATAATGCGGTGGTATCGCAACTTAGCCAGATTGTACTCGTCTTTCCCTATCCCACATCCCAACGCTGTAATTAATGTCCCGACTTCTTCTGAAGAAATCATTTTATCGAAGCGAGCTTTCTCAACATTCAGAATCTTGCCTTTTAAAGGCAAAATAGCTTGTGTACGACGATCCCTGCCCTGTTTTGCAGAGCCACCAGCAGAATCCCCTTCCACCAGGAACAGCTCAGATAAAGCCGGATCTTTCTCCTGACAATCTGCAAGTTTTCCAGGCAACCCAGCAATATCCAGCGTAGTTTTACGACGCGTCATTTCGCGAGCTTTACGGGCTGCTTCCCTGGCACGGGCGGCATCGATAATCTTGCCGACAATAGTTTTGGCTATTTGCGGTTTTTCCAGCAGAAACTCTTGAAGCTTTTCATTCATCGTTGATTCGACCAATGGTTTAACTTCTGATGAAACTAATTTATCTTTCGTTTGTGATGAAAACTTAGGATCAGGCACTTTAACTGAAAGCACTGCTGTTAAACCTTCTCTGGCATCATCACCGGTTGTTGATACTTTTTCTTTTTTCGCTAAACCGCTAGCTTCGATGTATTGATTTATAGTTCTTGTTAGTGCGCCTCTGAATCCAGCCAAATGACTACCACCATCACGTTGTGGAATATTGTTGGTATAACAGAAAACATTTTCCTGATAGGAATCATTCCACTGCATAGCAACTTCTACAGTAACACCTTCCTTTTCAGCAATAAAATGAAATACTTCAGGAAATAGTGGCGTTTTGTTTTTATTAAGATGCACAACGAATGCGCTAATGCCGCCTTCAAATTCGAACACGTCTTGTCTATCGGTACGCTCATCCAGGAGACTGATACGTACGCCTGAATTTAAAAAGGATAATTCCCTTAGTCTTTTCGCCAATATATCGTAATGAAATTCAACATCTGTAAACGTTTCAGAACTCGGCTTGAAATTAATTAATGTTCCAGAGCCTTCAGCGGGCCCAACTGCTATCAATGCCGCCACAGGGTTACCCATGCGATATTGTTGCTTATAAAGCTGTCCATTCTTCCGCACTTCCAGGTTTAATTCTTCGGACAAGGCATTTACTACAGATACGCCTACACCGTGTAAACCGCCAGATACCTTGTAAGCATTATCATCAAATTTACCACCGGCATGAAGAACAGTCATAATAACTTCTGCCGCTGACCTACCTTCTTCTTTATGAATATCAACAGGAATACCTCGACCATCATCGGAAACAGATACTGATCCATTACTATGAATAACCACCTTAACTTCTTTACAGTATCCTGCCAATGCCTCATCGATAGAATTATCGACAACTTCAAAAACCATGTGATGCAAACCGGAGCCATCATCGGTATCCCCGATATACATACCGGGTCGTTTTCTTACCGCATCCAGCCCTTTTAAAACTTGAATATTAGAACTATCGTATTGATCGCTATTGTTACTCATGATTCTCCTGCTTTTTTGTTGTTGTGAATGTTCCACGTGGAACATTACACTTGCTTTATATTGCCATGTTCCACGTGGAACATTTTGTAGTTTTTTATGCTACTTAAATCGCCAAATTCAGATATTTCAGTAGCTGTTATAAAAACTTGACAATCCATTTGAGCTAAATAACATAATAATTTCGCACGATTTGTCGAATCAAGTTCGGCTGCAAAATCATCAATTAGAAAACAACCCATATTACTGTGCTCATTCGCAAGTAACTGCACCTGTGCAAGTTTTAAGCTCAACACTAATAATTTGAGTTGACCCCGCGAAACAAAATCCCTGGCCAACCTATTATTAACTAATAATTGAATATCACCACGGTGTGGGCCGCTATGCGTAAATCCATAACGCAGATCTTTATCCAAATCTTCAGTTAAAACTTGTTGAAATTCGATGGATGTGTCCCAGCCTGAAATAAGCTTTATATCTATATCATTAATCTCAAGAAACTGATCAATAATAGTACTGAATACCGGCTTAAATTTTTGTAAATAGAATTGCCTGTAATTATTGACTATTGTACCGTAATTAACGAGTTCTTTATCCCAAACCTCAATGTACTGAATCCGCTTTGCTTTTAATAATGAATTTCGTTGGGATAAGGCTTTTTTGTAGTTCCGCCAGGCAGATAAAAATTTTTTATCGTCATTAAAAACACCCCAATCTAAAAACTCCCTTCTTAGTTGTGGCCCTGCATCGAGTAGTTCATAACTTTTTGGATGAATAATCTGCAACGGCAATGCGTAAGCAAGATCTGACCGTTTTTGTGTGGATTGTTGATTAATACGACAACTAAAACTTTTACTATCCAGTTGTATACCTAAATGGAGAGTGCCACCATTCTTTTGCGCTGTTTGTGCGGAAACAAGCAAATGGTTTTCCGCAAAATTAATAACAGGTTTAATAGTCGCAGACCGGAAAGATTTAGCGCGTCCTAGAATAAAAATAGCTTCTATGATTGCGCTTTTGCCACTAGCATTTTCCCCATAAATAAAATTGATTGTCGGGCTAGGGATAATAGATTCTTTTTGGATATTTCTGACTGCATAAATATCCAGTTTTAGTAAAAACATTACAGTAAATCTTAGAGCCTCATGGGCATAATAATAAATTTATAAGCAGCGTCATTGGGTTCATTGATAAAACAACTGCTGGCATTACTCGCAATCGTTAAAACCGCGAGCTCAGAATCCAGGTTTGAAACGGCATCCAGTAAATACTGGGCATTGAAGGCTATGGATAATGGCGCACCCATATATTCAATAGCTAGCTCTTCTTCAGCTTCATCATGCTCAGGGTTATGTGTACTAATCCTTAAACTGTCAGGCGTAATATCCAAAGTAACGCCTTTAAATTTTTCATTAGACAACACGCTAACCCTGCTTAGTGCCTCTTTTAATAGTTGTTTTTGAATATGTATGGGGTTGAAAAATTCTTGTTGAAAAACTTTGCTAAAATCAGGGTATTTTGAATCCACTAATTTTGCTGAAAAAATCAGATTCTTAATAAAAATCCTAATATTGTTATTGGAAAACTCAACTTTGAGTTCGGCTTCCGGATCATCGAGTAATCGACTAAGTTCTAAAACACCTTTTCGGGGAAAAATAATCCTGGCTTCAAAACCTGTGCCCTGCTCTAAAGCACCCTCATAAATAGACAATCGATGGCCATCAGAGGCAACCAGTTTTAATTTGCTATTGGAAATATTAAGCAACAAGCCATTCAAGTAATACCTGACATCTTGATTTGCCATGCAAAATAAAGTTTTATCGAGCGCTTTTTTTAATTTACCGGCATTAATAAAAAACTGATTCTCTAATTCGGACTCAGAAAATTCAGGATAATTATCAGCAGGCAAACAACTTAAAGAAAATCGGCTGCGATTAGATAAAATTTTTACTTTATCTTCTTGTTGCTCAAGTTTTATTTCAGCCCCGTTAGGTAAAAGCCTGCAAATGTCTAAAAATTTTCTTGCCGGTACAGTAATTGCCCCAGGGATTGCTGAATTAATACGTGTTTTAGCGATAATTTGGATTTCCAAGTCCGTACCCGTTAAGCACACTGAATCTTCTTCAACAACCATCAATACATTCGAAAGAATTGGCATCGTTTGCCTTTTTTCGATAACACTGACTATTTGCTGCAAAGGCGTTAAGATTTCTTCTCTATTAATAATAAATTTCATATTGTTTGTATTATTACTATTAGCTTAATGAAAAGCTGTTGAAAACTTGTTTTTATAATTAAAAATCAAATAGTTATTTTTAACTTAATATTGTAATTAGCTTGTGTTTATCCTATGTTTAACTAAGTGGTTTTAAAAAAATTATATTTTGTACACAAAAATATGCACAGTTCTAATAGATTTATCCACAGCATTATGCACAGTATTGTTATGGTGATTTTAAAATTTTGTATCACTTAAATTAGGTTATAAAGGGAGGCTTTCATATAAATACCGCGCTAAAGTAAAGTGATTAAATCAACGGTGCATATGAAAGGCTGGTATTCATTGGTTGCTACCCACTAATAATATAATGTTCTATTCTTATCTTTATTACTATTAGATAGCTTGAATTCTGTTGAAAAGCAATTATTTATTATACTAATCAGTAGCTTAATGGTATTAATATCATGTTATCAGTTTGTGTATAACCTTTGTATAAATAATAGGCATTAATTATGTCTAATTTTATACACAGTATTATCCTCAGTAATAATGGATTTATACACTGTTTTATCAACACACCGTTTTAGTGCTTGGGGTAATTTAGTGCAGTTTGCATCCCCCTGATAAAAGAACATAATTAATGTGAGAGTGTCCTCAATAAGTTCGAATAATCTTCTGCAATTTTATGATCTGCTTCTTTTAACTCATTGATTTTTTTGCAGGCATTCATGACTGTAGTGTGATCACGGCCCCCAAACGCATCACCAATTTCAGGGAAACTGTGTGAGGTCAACTCTCTGGCCAGACACATGGCCATTTGCCGTGGCCTGGTAACGGTTTGTTTTCTGTTTTTGGATGATAAATCTGCAACTCGAATTTTAAAATACTCAGCAACTGTTTTTTGAATGTTGTCTATGTTGACGAGCTTATCCTTTAAGGAAATCAAGTCATGCAAGGCTTCTTTAGTGAATTCAGTGGTGATTTCACGTCCGGTAAATTGCGCGTTGGCTATTACGCGTCTTAAAGCACCTTCAAGATCACGGACATTAAAAGGAATTTTTTTGGCAATAAAAAAAGCGACCTCCTGAGGAAGCGCAACATTAACCTGTGCTGCTTTCTTCATTAAAATGGCGGCTCTGGTTTCCATATCAGGTGGCTCAATTGAAACAGGAAGCCCACAACCAAACCTTGATTTTAATCTGTCTTCAAGACCTATAATTTCCTTGGGATATTTGTCACACGTTAAAACAATCTGGTGTTTTTTATCCAATAGCGTGTTGAAGGTATGAAAAAACTCTTCCTGCGAGCGCTCTTTACCGGCAAAAAATTGAATATCATCGATTAACAGAACATCTATGCCACGGTAATATTCTTTGAAAGCATTAATGGAATTTTGCTGCAATGCCCTGACCATATCCTGAACAAATTTTTCTGAATGCAGATAAACAATGGTTGCTGATGGATTTTTTTGAAAAATAGCATTACCTATGGCATGCATAATATGTGTTTTACCCAAACCGGAGCTGCCATAAATAAGCAAAGGGTTGTAAGCTTTGCCACTGTTTTCAGAAACCTGAATTGAGGCAGCTCTTGCCAACTGATTGGATTTACCTTCAACAAAATTATCAAAAGTAAAAGCTTTGTTAAGGAAATTGGGGCTGGTTTTTTTACCTACAACCGGCTTTAATGTGTTTAAAGCGGCAGGTGCTATCGATTTTTTTGATCCAATCTCAAGATTTAAGTCTAAAGATCCGTTAGAAAACTCATGAACGGATTCTTCAATTTTTGCAAAATAATGTTGTTTGACCCAGTCCAGAACAAAACGGTTAGGAGCCAGCAGTTTTAGCTGCCCATCGCTTTCTATGGCTTGTAAAGGCCGTATCCATGTGCTGAAATCAGAACCTGCAATTTCATTTTCAAGTTTAGTAAGACAGTTATCCCAAATTGAGCTCATTGAAGTAGGTAAGATATTGATATGTGTTAGTGAGGAGATGTTGTTTTAATCACTATACAGCAATAAAACATTGCACTATAGAATTGACAGGCCATACAGATTATTTTATCATCCGTAGTCTTTTTTATCTGTTTTTGTTAACACTCATCTGAATAGGCTTTAGTAATATGAAAAGAACATACCAACCGAGTAAAATTAAACGCGCTAGAACTCACGGTTTTCGTGCAAGAATGGCAACGGTCGGTGGCCGTAAAGTTTTAAATGCCCGTAGAGCAAAAGGTCGCGCTAAGTTAACTGTTTAGTTGACATTGGGTGACAGAGCAAAATTTTTGTTTTCCTCCACAGTTACGGTTAAAAAAACCGGCTGAATATAAAAAAGTGTTTGCTAAGCCGGTAAAATCAAGTGATACCTATTTTACCCTCTTAGCCATAACGAATGATTTTGATCATCCGAGGCTAGGCTTGGCAATTGCCAAAAAAAATATAAGAAAGGCAGTAGACAGAAACGTCATTAAACGAGTTGTGAGAGAAAATTTTAGAATACAACAACAAAGCTTGGGAAATATAGACATTGTTGTTCTGGCTCGCAGGGAAGCATTAGATGCTTCGCCGGAATTATTAAGAAAGTCATTGGAAAAACACTGGCTAAGGTTGGTATCCCGATGCGCTTCATGATCATAGCAATTATAAAGTGTTATAAATACTTTATTAGTCCTTTGCTTGGCTCTAACTGTCGTTTTTATCCAAGCTGTTCAAGTTATTCCTTAGAAGCACTTCAGCGCCACGGTGCTGTTATTGGTGTCTATCTCACTCTCAAAAGATTATTAAAGTGTCACCCTTTTCATCAAGGGGGCATTGATCCCGTTCCGGAAAAATTTGGTAATAAGAATGGATAATATAAGATTTATACTCGTTGTTACTTTTGCAATGCTTGTGTTCATGTTGTGGCAAGCCTGGCAGCAAGATTATGGCCCAAAGCCTGACGTCGCTGCCATTGTCAGCCCAGAAGTTGCTATGGCTAAAGAAGACTTACCAATGACAGCAGAAGGATCATCACAACCAGAAACGACAGCACAAAATCCGGTATCTGTACCTGTTTCGGCTGCTGCCGCCGCTAAGACTGTGAAAATTAAAACGGATGTTATTGCGCTGGAAATTGATGTGCAAGGCGGCACGGTCACCAATCTGGATTTATTAAACTATCCGGTAGAAAAACCGAATACTGTTGTCAATAGTTTACGCAAAATGATCGGCTTACAAGTCGCTGAAACAAACACTGCGCCAGTGCGTTTGTTTAATGACAATGAAGAAAAAATGTTTGTTGCGCAAAGCGGTTTGATAGCAGGTAGCGGCTTAGCTGCTGCGCCAAATCATTATACGGTTTTTACTAATGAGCAAGACAGCTACACACTGCAACCAGGCCAAGACAGTTTAATAGTTCCATTAACATGGACAGATAACAATGGCCTTGTTATCACCAAATCATTCACCTTTAAACGTGGAAGCTATGAGATAACACTGGATCAAAAAGTCAAAAACAACTCAGGAAAAGCCTGGTCGGGCAGACAATACAGCCAGCTGTTAAGGGCGCCGGATACAGAAGGGAAGGGCAATATGCTGACGGGTGGCATGAGGGCTTATGATGGTGGTGTCATTTATACCGAAAAAAACAAATACCAAAAAATAAGCTTTGATGACATGGCAGATGAAACGCTTGATGTCACCAGCAAAGGTGGTTGGACAGCAATGATCCAGCATTATTTTGCCTCTGCCTGGGTTCCACCCGCTGAGCAGGAAAATCATTTTTATACCAAAGAACTAAAAGACGGACGTTTCGTTATCGGCACGTATTCACCACCGGTAACTGTTGAAGCCAATACCGATGCTCAATTTGTTTCCCAATTATTTGCAGGCCCTAAAATTCAGCCAATGATGGAAAAAATAGCAACAGGCCTGGAGCTTACCGTTGATTACAGCGTTTTAACCTTTATTGGTAAACCTATTTACTGGCTGCTGAATAAAATTCACAGTGTTATTGGTAACTGGGGTTTAGCAATTATGGGGGTAACATTCTGCATTAAACTATTGTTTTTCCCACTATCACAAGCCAGTTTCAAATCAATGGCTAAAATGCGCAAAGTACAACCACGTCTTAAAGAACTTCAAGATCGCTTTGCTGATGACAGACCCCGTTTCAATACCGAAATGATGGCGCTGTACAAAAAAGAAAAAGTTAATCCGCTGGGTGGATGTTTGCCGCTGCTGATACAGATTCCAGTATTTATGTCCCTTTATTGGGTATTGAGTGAAACGGTTGAATTTCGACAATCGCCGTTTCTGCTATGGATACAGGATTTATCAATACAAGATCCATTCTACATCTTGCCGTTGATAATGGGTGTTACCATGAAGATTCAGCAAAGCCTGAATCCCGCACCGATTGATCCCATTCAAGCTAAAGTGATGAAGATGTTCCCTATCGTCTTTACCATTTTCTTCCTGTTTTTTCCGGCAGGATTGGTCTTATACTGGGTTGTTAATAACACCTTATCCATCATTCAGCAGACCTATATCACCAGGCAGATAGAAAAAGCAGGATAGTGCTTATAAATCAGGATACCATTGCAGCTATTGCAACACCGCCAGGTAATGGCGGTGTTGGTATCATTCGCATTTCAGGAACTTTGGTTACTAAAATTGCCAAACAACTCCTCAATAAATCATTAATTCCCAGACACGCATTGTTTTCATCTTTTATAGATGATGACGGCTGCGTAATCGATTCCGGCATCAGCCTCTATTTTCCCGCACCGGCCTCTTACACGGGCGAAGACACGCTTGAATTGCAAGGGCACGGCGGTTCAGTTGTATTGGACATGCTGTTACGGCGCGTCCTATCACTAGGTGCCAGATTAGCCAATCCAGGTGAATTCACCGAACGTGCTTTCCTGAATAACAAACTCGACCTGGCGCAAGCTGAGGCAGTCGCTGATTTAATTGAAAGCAGCACCGAACAATCCGTGCGTTCTGCACAAAAATCCATGCAAGGTGTTTTTTCAGCACAAATCAATGAACTGGTTACTGAACTGACTGAACTGCGCATCTATGTTGAAGCGGCTATTGATTTTGTCGATGAAGAAATTGATTTTCTGACCGATGGCGTTGTCGAAAATCGCATCGTCAGGCTATTACAGAGTATCCAGAAAATCCAAAAAACAGCCCAACAAGGCCGCTTATTGCGCGACGGTATGACTGTGGTTTTGGCTGGTAAACCCAATGCCGGAAAATCCAGCTTGCTTAACGCGCTCGCCGGACATGAAGCGGCGATAGTTACCGATATAGCGGGAACGACCCGAGATGTACTCAGAGAACGTATTCAGTTGGATGGTATGCCTTTGCATATCATCGATACAGCAGGCCTCCGGGAAAGCGACAATTCAATAGAAAAAGAAGGCATCCGCAGAGCCCACGAAGAAATCCAGAAAGCCGATAAAATTTTACTGCTTATTGATGCCCGAGAGCCTGAAACAGAAGACTTGTTAAAAACTCTGCCAAGCAATATCGACATCACCAAAGTCTACAACAAAATAGACTTGCTAGGCATAGCGCCTGAAATAAAACAAACAGAAAATGGCTACAGCTGTTACTTGTCGATAAAAACAGGGGAGGGCATGGACTTATTAAAACAACACCTCAAGCAAAGTGTTGGCTTTAATGAAGCCACAGACAACGTTTTCATAGCCAGAAGACGGCATATAGAAGCCTTAAGAAAAGGCCATGAATATGTAGCAAGCGCATTAAACCAGTTACAAGTCAGCCAGGCCGGTGAATTGGTCGCCGAGGATTTAAGACAAGCGCAAATGAGCCTTGCCGAAATTACCGGAACTGTTACCTCGGATGATTTACTGGGGAAAATATTTTCCAGTTTTTGTATTGGGAAGTGAATCGGTAAAGCAGGAAAGCAACAACCTAACAAAGACAATAAAATAGGGGCTTGTAGCAATTACGCCCTTTTTTGTTTTCTCATGTTTGCCTTTACTTTACCCTTATGCGATTTAAAAGGGTAAAAATGAAAATCACAGTCAAAAAGATCACCAACAAGGCAAGCTAAACAACTAGCTGTATTGCCCGTCACCAGCATCCAGAAGCCTTGGATGGCATTCCTCTCAACAGATTAATACTTACATGAACTGGTTCGTCTATATCATCCACTGTACCGACAACACCTTCTACACGGGTATAACTATCGATGTCCCCAGACGATTCAACCAACATGCAGCCGGGCAGGGCGCAAAATATTTTCGCGGCCGGACACCCAAAGAATTGGTTTACATCGAACTTGGCCATAACCGCAGTTCTGCGACAAAACGCGAAATCAACCTGAAAAAATTAAGCCGGGAAGAGAAAATGCGGATCATTGCATCGGATATTAATAAAATCACTGAATGTTTGTCCTAAGAATTTCTAACTTCGGATATTTGACTGATGTTCCCCAAAAAGATAGGCGATGCTTAACCCGCTAATCTCCTGAAATTTTTTTACCACTGCTTTCTGCAAAGTTTCAGCATTAGATCGTTAATCTGATGATGCGGACAACCAGACAATTTTACCATCTCGCCAAACCACAACTGGTAGCTGCGCCTGTTGATGGCGTTTGACTGCTTCACTGGTGGCTTTAGTGATGGCATCGTCAATGGGTTTTCCAGATTTAAATAACTCGTCAATGTTTACATTTTGTTCAGTCATGGCTGTAAATTCCTGTTAAGTGCTTCCACACTTGTGGATTGGCTATATTGTTTTCTTGATTAAAACAACCGGCTGCGATGAGTTTAGCGCCTTCAAAGTCGGCATTATCATAAAAACGCCATTGATCCGCCAACGGCTTATATAAATTAAAAAAATTGTTCAAGCCGCGTTGATAGCGCCTGTAGACCACCGCATCAGGTACAAAATGACCGCCACTACGGACACGTTCTGCTACCCGCGCAATCGACATATCTGGGCTGGGCAACCAGAGAAAAACCAGATAAATGCGATAACCCTGAGCTTTTAATTTTTGCAAAAAAGCAGCATAACTACGGGTTGATAACGTGGTTTCAAAAGCAAAGTTACGACGATTCTCAGCTAATTGGTGTAAACGGTTAAGCATAATTCGTCCAGCCTGAAAGGCCACCGCCTCCGTTGCAAAAGCAGATAAGCCTTGAGCAATCACATCGGCATTAACAAACTCCGTGACGCCCAAAAGGTCTTTTAATAAATGCGGCGCAGTCGTGGATTTACCCGCGCCATTCGGGCCAGCAATGATGATTACGTGCGGTTGATTTGCCATTCGGATGTCTCGAAAACCTAAATTACAGGTAGCTTATAAAACTTAAGCACTCTGGAAATGTCATTATTACCTTCAAAACGAACGTGTAAGTATTTCTTACAACTTGCCCGCAGTTCCTCTTCGCAGTATATCGCTTTAATATTCAGCGTAATATTTTGCGCGGTGGTTTGGATAGCTCCACTATGATCGTTTGCGCCATCCACAGCGATTCATTCTACAAACGCACTTCGATGCGGATTTGGCAGTATTCGGTTTGATAAAATAAAAAGTCATTGGCTAAGGACAAGGCATTTTGATTGGGGTTTGATTTTTTGCCGTTCATGATTCGTTAGGAGTAGGATCAACTCGACCAGTCCATTTATCTGTAATGTCTTTCAGCTTACTGACTGTAACAGGCTGGTTTGTCCAACCTTTTACAAAACTAATATCATGGGAATCAGGTAGTTTGTCTTTGGAAAGTTCTTTTATGCGAATACGACTTGGAAGTGCTGCTGCTTCACCAACAAAAAGCGCCTCTCTACGAGTAAGAGCAGACAACATACTGGTAAGTCCTGCCAAGCTGTCAGGTAAAAATTTTGCTACATGCTGTTGATCGTTTGAATTAGTCAGTCGCAATATCAGCCAGGAGTTACATTGCGACAAAACTGTGCTTTCTACGTCAGATGGTCTTTGTGATACTAGCATTAAGCCAATGCCGTATTTTCTGCCTTCTTTGGCTATTCGTCTAACAGCCTCTTGTGCTTCTTTATACTGGGCTTCTCCATGATTTGGTACATAACGATGCGCTTCCTCGCAAACGAACAATATAGGGTCTGTTTTTCTTTCATCCTTTGTTTGCCAGAGTTTATATTGGAATAATAATCGAGCAATTAAAGCAGTTAGCGGGCCAGCCGTTTCATTGGGCAATCCAGAAATATCAATAATGCGTAAGTGTTGATTTTCTTTTTCACTCTCACCTACAAACTGGGATAAAACTGTTTCGAGTGTTGGTGAATCATCATTTAATTCATCCATTAAGAAGTTTAATTGGGGGTTTGCTCTTAATATTCTTAGTTTTTTTAGAACTTTATCTATTTCCTCTCTCCCAGAAGAAGCTGCAAGTGCTTCTGTTTTACTTTTTTTTCGACCTTGAACTTTATCAATATGTTTGACAAATTCAGAAAGATAAAATTGAAAGGGTTTATCCCTATCAAAATTTAATACATCACTATCATTTTTGTTTTCTTCTGGTTTAATTTCAGCTTCGCCAACAGGATCATCACCTAGATTTTTAACTATCCCTGCTTTTTCCATTCTTGCATAAGATAGCGCCTCATAAATTATATTATTTTGAGATGTAGCTTCTTTTTCTGTTTTCCCAATAATTAATGAACGTAGTTCGTCGCTGGACATTAACCAGTATGGTAATTTAAGTTCTTGGGCATCGCCATTGCTGCTTGAAGCTTCGTGATAAGCTTTATATACAATTGCTCTGCCTTTAAAAGCAGCAGCATATTCCCCATGAGGATCAATCATGATTATTCTGGGGTTAAGACTATTATTGTTGCTTTGATAATCAAGAACAGAATGGATAATGGACGCTACTGTACCTGATTTTCCGGAACCAGTAGAACCAAGAATAGCGCAATGATGACCGAAAAGTTTATCTATATTTGCCCTGCAAACTGCATTATTACTTCCAATATAATTACCAATAGGTATCATTGGGCTAATTGTTTGAGCTTCCGCAATATCTTCAGCACCACGATAAATATTTTCTAATTCTTCGTTTAGGCATAAATAAGCGTCTTGTAATGGCAAAGGGTAAGTTTCAACGCCACGAGAAAAAGACAGTTTTTCCGTTTTGTTGCTCCATGAGCCTTGACCGAAAAGATCAGCTTCTAAAATCCGTGAATCATCACCCGGTTCTATAGGAGTTTTACCTTCCTCCGCCAGTAAGTCAGAGCGCATTCTTAACATGCGAACATAAGCAAAAAGCAATTTTTTACCAAAGTGTATTTTAATGATGCTTGCCATTTGCCCAATGGGATAAACTCGACCATCAATAGATCGCGTTAATTCGGAAATTTTGTTATCTAACTCAATACGCAAGCTATTGCCATTAACTTCTAGGATTCTACCGATTCTCAGTTCTGGACGGGGATCAAATAACGTACTCATTATATTTCTCCGTTATTATTCAGAAATTCGGTTAAGCCAGAAAATTTCCACCAACTTAATTTATTAGCTGGGACAGCATTAATAGGCATTAATGAATTGTTATAAAGTCCATTTTCTCCTGCAACAAATACACGTTTACTAAATTGAGGATTTTGAAGCCAAGCATCCAATGTTTTATTGATTATAATGTTGTCTTTAGGAACTTCATTGGTAAAAGCAATAAAAGTTATGTTTGAAGATAGGCTAAGTGCTGTTTCAATTTCTGAGTTTATATGCTCATCGCCAAAACTGTAACCACAAGTAATCAAAACATTAGGATCACTTGAATTTAGAACCGAGCGAAATTGCGTAAATAAACTCGCAAAAGGGTCTTTCTGGGTTTCTATATATTTCGTTGCTTGCGGGTAAATCATTATCTCAGAGAGATTGGACAGATATTTAGTACCATATCTTGCCCTTACTAATCCGGTATCAGGATTTCTATGCCAATCAACGGAGCCATGAAGTTTGTATAAGTGGTATTGATTTGAGCTTATTATTTTGGCATTAAATTCTTTGTCTGGATTCCAAAATCCCATTGCACCGCCTGAGAAATCATCTACGACCATAATTTTTTCTAATGTCATAGCGTCTTCAAGCAAGGTGTCGTAGTTGATTGTAAAAAAAGTGATGTTTGAGCGAGATGTAAGGTTCGCTCGCGTTCGAAAAAGGGCTTTAAGAAAATTTATGTGTGAATCAATATCAACTATAGGTTTATCTAAGCTGCCAATAACTTCATCAGCACCATTTTTTTTGTAGCCATATCGAACGGTGATACCGATAGCTTCAACAATTGCTGAATGCAAACTCCGTAGCTCTTGTTGATTAAAATTTTTATTATTAATAGATGCACACTTATCTTTGGAGCGCTCCGCAAGAGCAATAAGATCACCTAAATGGCTTAAATAATGCTCCACATGAGCATCTGTATCGAGATTTGAACTAAGTGATTCATATATTTCTTTATTTTTATCATTATCTGCTTCCGTAATAATTATCTTGACCCTATCAGTTAGTGGAGACATAAGCGGTATATTTGCATTACAACTAATCCCTGCTCCAAATAACCAACTTTGTCTATTCGAACTTAAATGTTGGTTGAGGTTTTCGACTAGGCTTTCAAAATTATTCATATCTTATGTATTTCCAAGGATTACGACTGTAATTTTTCCATGAGTCATTTTAGCCCTTAGGCGCAATAAATCTAACACTATACTCAATTCTTTTAAGTTTCAGTGGTTATGGGGATTAAAAAACTGAACGTATAGAAGCCCATTAGGCACACAGTCAAGTTGGAGCAACACAAGCGTATAGGCGTCGGTGGCAATTTTCAAGTATCAATTTTTTATCCCGATTTTTAGTAAAATTCAGATTTTCATTTATGGGAACCTCTAAAAATTGCCTATTCATGCTTCGACAGGCTCAGCATAAACGGATAAGCCACTGATTTACAAAGACCACCGTTCTCACTGAGCTTGTCGAAGTGCGATTTTTAGAGGTTCCCTTATTTGAACAGACACATGAAGCAGGACAGTATTTTATTGAATTCAGTGTGTAAAAAACGAGTTGTTTCTGAATTATCTCAAGTTATAAAGAATAATTAAGCTCAGCTAACAACAGCTTTTTTGTCGGCGCTGTTTTCTCAACCAGCCCCATCGTGTACCATGTAGCCTATCAGAAATGTGTACTAACGTGTACAAGCAAATAACTCGGCGTCACTGAGTATAAATATATAAATCAGCCACCTATGAAGATACTCAATATTTATTTCAAAAACATCAACTCTTTAGAAGGTGAGAGTCGGATTGATTTTGAACAATCACCCTTTTCTGATACGGGAGTTTTTGCGATTACCGGGCCTAACGGATCAGGTAAGTCCAGTATTTTAGATGTGATTACTCTGGGTTTATATGGTGAAACTTTTCGCTTTGATCGGCCTGCCGCTCATGTGATGACTCAGCACACAGCGGCCTGTTTTGCAGAAATTGAATTTTCCCTGGGTGGTGAAAAGTACAAATCGAGATGGCATGTTCAGAGGGCAGGGGGGTTAGCTGAGGGTGAATTAATGTCCCCTGAAATGCAGTTAATCCGCTTGAAGGACGGCGAAGTTTTAGCGGGTACGCATCATGATGTGTGTGTTCGGATGACCGAAATTACCGGCATGAATTTTCGTAATTTTACCCGCTCTATTATGTTGGCGCAGGGTGATTTTGCTGCTTTTTTGAATGCGCTGGACAGTGAGCGCATGGATATACTGGAAAAAATTATCAGCACTGATATTTATGGGGATTATAAAAAAGAGGTTATTGGCAAGGCTGAAAACGCACAACAGGAACTGGATCGTTTAAAACAGGATTTAGCCGCTATCCAGTTGATGAACCCTGAAAAACAGGAAGCCTGTGAGCATGATTTAATCGATTTTAATGAGCAGTTATCTGAGCTACAGGATGAACAAAAGAGTGTAAAGCAACAGCAAGCCATGCTGGTCAATATAACGGCTGTAAAAAAACAGATTGTTGAGCAGGAAAAAAACCTGGAACAGGCTAAGACACAGCTGGAAATTATACAAAAAACCATAGACCGGATGGCCTTGAGCCAAGATGCGTTACTGTTTAAGGATGACATCGAAGCCCACAGGATAAAAAGTCACGCTATTCATCAAGGCAAATCGACGCTGGATGATTTTAAAAATGAACTAAAACAATTAAAAGCTAAGTTGGGCGATGATAAAACGGCACCCATGAATGTGGCTCAGCTGTCATTGACAGATCAGCAGCAGACATTAGATAACGTCAGGGCGAAGGTTAATCAGTTTGGTTTAAACAGCCAGTCAGAAACGTCCTTGTGGCAGTCTTTAGCGGCACAGGCAGCAGAAAAAAAGTCAGTTCTTGCAACCGTTTCGACATGGCTGGAAGAACACGCGGCTGATGCCTTGTTACTGACAGATTTGCCTGAAATCGGACAATTAAAAAAACTCCGTGCTGAGGTGTTTGAGTCAAGTGAAAAGCAGAAATCATTTACCAAGAAGAACCAAAAGACCAGCTCAACACTGAAGAATAATACCGCTGCCCTAGCCAAAGAAAATAAAAAACAGGCCGAATTAAAGCATAAGTTACAGACGGATGAAAAAGAACTTGAAGCAATGGCGCAGGGCAATAAGCCTGATGAAATTGATGCCTTAAAATTAGAGCAGCAAGAGCGCGTTAAGGACTTTCAGACGCTCTACAATTTGGCCAAAAAATATCAAGCGCTGACGGGTGGGACTGGTTTTTTCTCCCTGTTTAAACGTAAAGAACAGCCGAATCATGATGTCGAGGCACTAAGTCTTGAGCTTGAAATGCAAAGGCTGGAAATAAAGCGCGAAGAAAATATAAAACGCGTGCTCGAAGAGACGATAATTCGTGAAACGGTAATGAAAAAAGTGGCTCCGGATAGGGTTCACCTTATTGACGGCAAGCCCTGTCCATTGTGCGGAGCCCTGCAACATCCTTATTCTAAACGTCCTCCGGCCTTGACTAATTCAAAACAGGCATTGATCGATCAAAAAGCGAAAATAAGATTGCTATTGGAAAAGGCCACTAACACGGGACTTAAAATCAGCAATACAGAAAAGCAATCTGAAAAAGGTCAGGCTAACCAAATAAAGCTACAGCAGATTAGAGCCCAATGGTTAAATTTGTGTAACCGGCTGAATATTGTGAGTCATGATCTTGATATAAATAAGTTGAGCTTGATGAAAAGGCTGATAAAAAAAGAGTCTGCCGACTTAACAGATATAGTCAGTTTTGCCATTAAATATAAGAATAAACAGCTTAGCGTCGAAAAATTAAATGCTTTAATCACCAAGAACGTAACGACTATTGAGCAGTTGCAAACAAATACTGAGCAGCTGGGCTCCAGTACTCAGGGGCTTACTCAGGAACAGATAGACATTGAAGCTGCCTTAGTACTAGCTCAGGGTCAAGAAAAACAGCTAGCCGATAAAGTGCTTGAACAATTGACGTTGCTGGGCGAAAAAATGCCTGCCAAAGGTCAGGAAGATACATTGTTTGATCAGCTTAATGTCCGTCGGCAGGATTATCATGGCTATGCTTTCCGCCACAAAGCTTTAACAGAAGAGTTGGCGGTTTTGGAGACGAAACAGGCCACCTGCCAAGCTGAAATAACGCGTTGTAATGAGCAGCTTGAGATTTACACGAAACAACTACAAACGGAAGAAACTATTGGTGCGCATTTAGCGCTTATAGAAAAGCAGAAACTGATTGCCGATAAAGAACAGTTGCTGGCGCAGCAGGAAATGGAAGCCAGCGTGTTGGACTTAGCGGTACAGGAGAAAATAAGTGCTACCCCATTCACCAGCCTGCATGAAATTAGTGAAATGCTGGAGCTGATGGAAACACAGCCGGAACTTGAACGGCAAAAAGCCGAATTGGAACAGGCCATAGACGCTAAAACCATAGAACTGGTGGCTAATAGTGCTCAGCTGGAAGCTGATTCCATCTACTTAGCATCAACGTTAAATATAACAGAAATAGAAGAGCAGCTAAGGCGCATTGCCGGGAAAATAGAGATAATTAGCATGGAAGCACAGCAGCGGGAAAGGCTACTGGGCGAACAACAGCAACTTCAGCAAACTTATGATGCCATGTTATTACAATTGCAACAGCTGGAAGTTGCATCCCAGCCGCACTTTACTGAAGCAGCGCTGCTGGCAGAAGAAAGCGGTATGGCGTTTCGACGTCGGGTTCAGGGGCGGGTTGCCGATCAGTTATTGTCCCAAACCAATGCCATACTGGAAAAAATCAGTGGCCGTTACTATTTACGGCAAGCGCATAGTGAGCAAGGACTGGCTCTGGAAGTTGAAGATACTTATCAGGCGAATGTCCGGCGTTTGCCCAAGACATTATCGGGTGGTGAAAGTTTTGTAGTCAGCCTGGCGTTGGCGCTGGGGCTTTCGGAATTAGCCAATAACGGGCGATCTGTGGATTCATTATTTCTCGATGAAGGCTTTGGCAATCTGGATGCAGATTCACTTTATACAGTGATCAGCACGCTGGAAAGTCTGCATACCCACGGCAAAACCGTGGGTGTTATTTCTCATGTTGACGCCGTACAGAAACGCTTTAAAGCGCAACTGCAAGTCGTTAAAAAGCCCAATGGCATGGGTGAGTTGAAAAAGGCATCCTGATTACACGGTAGGCAAGGTTTTATGGGTGGTAACTATTCAGCGCACCTTGTCATTTCGAGGCCACGTCATTCCGAGCGCAGCGAGGAATCTTAAGCTTCACATTCTATGCCAACGCTCAAGATTTCTCCCGTTGGTCGAAATGACAATACAATTAGACACCTTGCGAGAAAACACTGGGTAGTTACAAAAATAGTAAGTATTCAGTGTATGCCAACTATGATTAATAGAACACGGATTGGACGAATTTAAACGGATTTTTAAAAGCTTAGACCAAGTTTGTCTTGCGCTTTTTAATCAGTGTCTATCAGTTTAATCCGTGTCATCCGTGTTCCATTTCTATGTGCTGAATAGTTACAAAAAATAACTACTTCTTTCCATATATTTTGAGCACTAATTCATAAAACCAGTTTGGACGAAACGCCACCACCCACATTAACAATATACCGAAAATAGGAACTGGGCCAATCTCAAGAATGGTAATAACTATAAGGACAAGAAAACACAAAATACGCACAGTTTATTTACCTTGGTCAGTTTTTTAAGTCCCGTAGGTGAACAGCAAAATAAGTCGCTTACTTGTCATCCAGTTACAGGACAGGTTTAAAAGTTGATAAACAGCGAACCCATAATTAAATGGCGCATGGTGTTATTTGTATGTGTCGCATCATCCAGATACTGATTCATATAACCCACTTCGAGCCGGAAACTTTTGTTGAACGTCCAGCCCAATCCTGCAAACGCACGGTTCTGATCGAAACCTGATTGGCCGCCGACCCTGGTGGAATTGACGCGTATGAAAAACTCATCCCAGGTGATAAAACTGAGGCGCGGCTCAAATTCAAAGGGGTGCATAAACTTTACCATCTGGCGTGGACGAAAACGCACATCGCTGCCTTGAATAAAATTGCTTTCGAGCATGGTTCTGAAGGTGAGCGTGCCGTAGTCGGTTGGTAAAACATAGCGGAACGCAGGCCAGACATCTTGCTGATTGACATAGCTCTTGCCGATGTTTTGTGTGGGTAACCAGGTATAACCCGCCCAAAGTGTGGCGCGATCGCTAATAGAATAACCTACAGCGGTACGCACCATGCCTTGATAAAAATGATCCCAGTTGTCATTGATACGGGCTTGACCTTCCACCCAAATCCGGCCTTTTTCCAGTTTCGGATCGATGAATTTTAAGCTGCCTTCACCAACGACCTGCGCCCAACTGCCCACATCCTGAAACAAATTATCCTCAGCTAAGGCGCGTGTTACCATGCTGACTGAACCCATAACCGCAATGGTCATTACCATTGCTTTTATTGTATTCTTAATCATATCAATGATCTCATTCTAATTAGTTGTAGAATTGAAGACCTGCGAGGTTTTTAAAACCTCGCAGGTCTAACACTCTTAACTGAGTCACCTGCTACTTTTTTATCAACCCAAGCAATCCTGACATCAAGGCCAGCGGCGTTGGTGGGCATCCGGATATAACCATATCGACGGGAATAACATTAGCCACCGCACCGCAACTG
>JAYTJI010000323.1:0-2468 GCA_043731245.1 Methylococcaceae bacterium
AGCTGCGTAAGCGGATACGTAATGTTCATTAGGTTTACCTGTGTCAGGATCATAAAGAGGTATTTCCAGAAATGGCAGCGTGTCTTCTTTGGTTCGGATAGCGAAAAGCAGGGATTTTTGCGGGGTAACAAAATACATAGTGCCACCATCACAATTGAGCAATCGCTGCCCTTCTACCAGTATATGGTTTAACAGTTTGGCATGGCTTCGTTCCATCGACATCATCAATCCGCTATCGACGAGTATGTCAAGTTTAGCGGTTCTATCACGCACTTCGCGTTCCAGATCATTTTTTATGGCTTGGTTGGCCTTATGAAAGTTTTTGACGGCTAGATTGTTTTTTATTCTCAATGCTACTTCGGTGTGATCCAGGGGTTTGCTTATATAGTCATTGGCACCAACTGCCAATGCTAAATTTCGCTTTTCAATCGCATCGGGGAAGCATAGGATCAGTATAGGTAATGCTAGTGGTGAAAAATGATCTCTTATCTGGCGGATGATAGCTTCACAGTTACAGTCTGCTATGTCAATATCCAGCAATAGCAGGTCAACATTAAACTTTATTAGCTCTGGCATGAGCTGTTCGGGGTCATTAACAATTATAGCTTCGCAATCGCTGACCGATTCTATAACAGTTTTACGGAAGCCTAGGCCGCGATGTGAATCGGCGTAAATCAGAAGCACACTGCTTTCATCTAATAGGTAGCCATCAAGGTTTGGAATTGTGTCCATATTCATAGCAAACCTTCTTTATAAGTATTGTTGTTATAGATTGTTTGGTTGTACAGTTAATGTTGATGAGAGCCATGTTTAACATGGGATCTTGTCCACATCGAAGAAACCTCTGCATTAGTCTAAGTTTTATCAAATTAAATAAAAAGCGCTTTAACTTGAGCCGTAGCCTACCGGACATTCTAACAGGATGTTTTCGGCTGATTTTAAAGCTGTTTGCATGCGTTGTCTATTAATGAGATTCCAGTCATTATATTGAAAGGCTTTGTTGGAACGGGACATCAGTAATAACAGTCAGCGACAATTGCATTGCTGGTGAATTAAACGATGATTAAGCAAGTATTGAGTTTTTCGACTATGCTTATCAGTTAAAAACTATAGGAGACGGTTAATGTTCAAAACAAATTTATTAGCGCTTTCCATTGTACTTTGTTTGGGCGCACAAAATGTGTCGGCTCAAGATAATGCGATTGGTTTTGTGAAAACTGTTGCCGGTGATGCCATCGTCATAACTGCCAAAAAGAGCGTTAAAGCTCAGCCGGGAACCCCATTATATCTGGGTAGTGTCTTGAAGACCGGGGAGGAGGGGAGTTTAGGCGTAACTTTTAAGGATAACACCATCATGTCGTTTGGTCCCGATACAGAGGTCAGCGTCGACGAATATCTATATGCGCCGGCTAAAGGTAATCTTAAGCTGGTTGCCAATATGGCCAAAGGTACTCTTCATTACATATCCGGCGTAATTGCCAAGCTGAAACCAGAAGCGGTATCGATAAAAACACCTACCGGTATTATCGGTGTTAGAGGCACGCGTTTTTTAGCTAGAGCAGAGGAAAAGTAACTATGAGAACTTACAAAATCACAAGTCAGGTGTTCTGCTCTCGTTTATGGGCTGTATTGATGCTCGTAGGCTTAGGGCTTACCGCCTGCTCCCAGCCCTATGTTGTGCTTTTACCGGATGATGATGGTTCGCTTGGAAAAGTGCAGGTGACGACTAAACAAGGTATTACGGTTTTGGAAAAGTCCCACGAAGGGGCTGAGATCGGCGGCGAGACTGGAAAAACTTTTACGGTTAGCGAAGAAAAAATCAATAAGGATTTTGGTTCTGCATTGTTGGCTAGCCCTAAAAAACCGAAGTCTTTCTATCTTTATTTTGAAGGGGGTGGTGCTACACTAACCAAGGAATCAGCAGCCGACATCCCGAAGGTTATCGAAGAAATTCGCAATCGTGTCGCACCGGATATTTCTGTTATCGGCCACACCGACACAGTGGGCAGTAATGAAATAAATGAGCAGTTAAGTTTGGAACGGGCTAAAGCGGTCGCCTTAATGCTCAGCGAAGCTAAGCTTGATATTGATAAAGTGGTTGTGGAATCGCATGGTGAGAAAAACATGCTGATTAAGACGCCCGATGAAACCAGCGAGCCACGTAACCGACGGGTTGAAGTCACAGTAAGATAGATTGTCGATTTAATCTCATGGATGCAATGACTCGCTAGCAAGGTGGTTAAGTTGCCTTGCAGCGAGTCAAGTTTACCATTTGATGCCTTTGACTCTTTTCGCTATAACGGCACGCATATTTTCCAGAAAGAGGAAAGTTTGCATTTTGCAGTCACTATTGGAGTTATTTAGTCGTTAATGCTTTATTTTTAAAATGAATACCTTCCCAGCCGTACTTCATAAAATTCCTGATGTTTTGATGCCCTGTTCCCTGTGGGTCATTTAAAACATCCAAA
>JAYTJI010000324.1:0-3358 GCA_043731245.1 Methylococcaceae bacterium
ACCCTTAAAACAATCGAATGCCTTAGATGCCTGAATCGGCTCTGCACCCATAGCAATTAATGCGTGCAGTAACCCTGAAAACTGCTGGTCACCGGAAAACACATAGTGATAAAAAGACAATATCCCATACTGTTGCTGTTGTTCTTGCAGAGCTACCCACTGATCCTGAAACAGTGCAATCGTTAAATACGCATCCGCTAACGGATCGTTTAAGCTGTCCCGAACCAATTTGTAGTTTTTGACCAACCGGTGGTAGGGGTTTTCAGGAAAAGCCAATGGTGAAAGAAACAAAGTATCAATCACCGGTTTGTTTAAAAATTTAAGGTCAGGAGTGATAGCGCGGCAAATGGGTAAGTCATGCACCAATATATTGTGGCCTAACAAATAGACGGCAGCGCTGGCAAACTCATCCAGTTCAGCCAGCACTTTTCTAACATCAAAAGGCGCTTTGCGTTGAAACGTTTTATCTTTGAATACGGCACCGATAGCAAAAATTTCACCGTTTTCATTGGTTTCTAAATCCAGGCTACAGTAGGGGGCGTTGTTTTCTGTCCAATCCATTGAGTGAATAAGTGACTATCGGTGTGTTTGGTTTTTGAATTTAGCACTTTTGACTTAAAAGAGCCATACAATCATGGAATGCAGGGTTTTCCAATAAGTATTAAGAACCCGATAAATTCCCAAAATGGGGCTGACGTTGATTTAACTAAGCGCTAACGGTTTAGTCGCCCAAAGTTTAGCCTTCCTTTCGCCACAAGTTCAACGCATTGTCATTAGCAGGTAATAAAGAACTGCCATGCTTTCGGTGATTACAAATTAGTCTTTTGTGATTGTAACGATAGTATTTCCATTCACCTGCTATGAGAATATCCCAATGAACGGCAAAAACTCATTTTTTTATTCATCGCTGGCGCTCGGTGCCGCTGTAGCGATTGCTAGCGCCCCATCTTTCGCTAGCAACCCTGTGACACCTATTCAACACGTTATTGTGGTCATCGGTGAAAACGTAACTTTTGATACTTTGTATGGTGGTTATAAGCCACCTAAAGACCAGGCTATCAATAATTTATTGTCGCGCCGTATTATCAATGCGGATGGTACTCCGGGGCTCAATTACGCGAGAACCTTGCAGCTTGAAGGCAGCAACCCAACCGACCGGTATACTGTAAGGCCTTTGCGGGGCAGTGCTTACGCAACGTTGCCGCAACCCTTACAAACGGGCATTTTAGATCCCGGTACTTTTCAATTTCTAAGCGGCACGCCTGATAATCGTTTTCCAGCTGACCTTCCTAACGGTTCCTTTCAAATCACTAAGTATGTTCCTTATGGTTCTCCCAACTCATCAACCGGCGATCCTGTGCATCGGTTTTTTCAAATGTGGCAACAAACCGGTGGCAACAATCTCGACCACAGCTTGTTTACCTGGGTAGCAACAACCGCTGGTTTGGGTGGCGATAATGGCGCTAACAGCCCTACTCCCACCGATACGCAGCAAGGCGGCGAAGTGATGGGGTTCTTCAATATGTCCCAGGGCGATGCGCCAATATTTAAACAATTGGCCAGGGATTATGCCTTAAGCGATAACTATCACCAATCGATTATGGGGGGCACGGGCGCTAACTTTTTCGCTATCGCGACAGCTGATGTTGCTGTCTTTAATAATGCCGGCGTACTTGCCACACCCCCGGCTAACCAGATAGAAAATCCTAATCCACAAGACGGCACGGCAAATTTTTATATACAGGATGGATTTTCTGGCGGCTCTTATGTAAATTGTTCAGATGCCAGGCAACCCGGCGTTAAATCCATTTTAAGGGTTCTTAAGAGCGCTCATCGTGCGAGTAATTGTAAAAAAGATGCCTTTTACTTGGTCAATAACTACGATGCACCTTATAACGTCGATGGAACCCCTAAACAACTGGGTGCAGACAAATTTGTCTATCCACCACAAACTGTACCAACAATAGGCGAAGCCTTATCGGCCAAAAATGTGAGCTGGAGGTGGTACTCGGCTGGCCGTGATGCGGGCGATATTCTCAACGATGAACTTTATCCATTGGTGCGTTCTTTAGTAAACGCTCAGGTGCCTGCCGATGTTCCAGAACCTAATCGTACACAAATCGTTAATGCCCAGGCATATTCATCTACCCAAACAGTCGTTTATAACAGCATAGGCGATCCACACAATGGTTCATCCAAGGTAGTCAATACACCAGCTTTGCGTGGTCATTTGAAAGGCATGGAAACTTTTTTGAATGATGTGGGCAATGAAACTTTACCGGCGGTTTCTTTTGTCGTTCCTAAAAACCTAATCAGCGGGCATCCCGGTTTTTCTGCGCCGGTACGTTATGAATTGTTTGTCAATGATCTGGTTAATGCAGTAAAGGCTAAACCGGCATTATGGGCTAACACTGCTATCATTATCACCACCGATGAAGGCGGCGGTTATTTCGATACGGGCTATATTCAAAATGTTGACTTTTTCGGTGACGGCCCCCGGATTCCTTTTTTAGTCGTATCCCCTTATGCGAAAAAAGGCCATGTCGATCACGGTTATCACGATCACGCGTCTATCTTGAAGTTTATCGAATACAACTGGCGGTTGCGGCCTTTATCATCACGTAGCCGTGATAATTTGCCTAACCCAATTTATGGTAAGAATCCATACGTTCCAGTCAACCAACCTGCCGTTGGCGATTTAAGAACCTTATTCAATTTCCCCGTTAAAAAGTATGAATCGGCTGAAACAGATGATTCAGATGATGGTTAAGCCTTGCAACAAATGACATCGCAAACCTGATTAAATAGCTATGGTGGATACGCAGATAGGCAAATCCATCATAGCTTTTTTGGTTTTTCTTATCTGAAAATAGTTTTAAGAGCCATGCTACTAAGAATTAAGGCTTCAATTACGTAGCCATAGAAAAGGCCTTCCCGAACGCCACTGGCGCTGCATTATTTCTGCCTAAGGTTTTTAAGTATTTCTTCTAACGGAACAAGATTCATAGTCATTCTGAATAAAACGTCATTATTCTGTAACAGGCCGTAACACTGATAAGTCCGTAGCAGAATATCGGTCTGGTTTAATGTGTTATCACTGGATTCAGGAAGTTGCTTAACCAGAATATGCAGTTTGTCATTATTTTTAAGTAGCTTTAAATGCTCCCGGTCTATCGAAATTTCATGGGAGGTGTAAACCATCGGGTTGAGTTTAAAGTCATGATTTTCCAGTTGTGCTTTTTCCAGTAAGGCGCCTGATGCAAGGCTGCAAGGAAATATTTCCGGGTAGTGCGCAATATGCGTCAACTCATCAAAATAATCGGATTGCTCGGCTAAAGACCCCGACAGAAAGTTTTTA